>NZ_CEZBFX010000045.1:0-36844 GCF_982964205.1 Roseofilum sp.
ATTCTTTCTCTAACTCTGAGCTTGACAGATGCTCCTCTAATTCTAATTTTCTTGTTATCTTTCTCTCTTCTCTCTCTACCTATACTATCCGGATTTGGTATAAGTAGTAACTTTATTGATATAGCAAATTTCTATACCAATGGCAATAGCGAGCGGATGGTGGGGAAATTCATCAGAGATCGGGGAATCCGCGATCGCATGGTCATCACCACCAAGTTTAGCTACAACACCGAACCGGGCAACCCGAATACGGGGGGCAATGGTCGCAAAAATATCTTCCGGGCTGTGGAAGGTTCCCTCAAGCGCTTAGAAACCGACTACATCGACCTCTACATGCTCCATACCTGGGATCAAGTCACCCCAGCAGAGGAGGTGATGAGTACCTTGGATGCCCTGGTGCGATCGGCCAAAGTGCGCTATATTGCATTGTCGGATGCCCCTGCTTGGTATATGGCACAGGCGCAAACCTTGGCAAAAGAGCGTCATTGGGAACCCATTAGCACCATGCAACTGGAATATTCCCTGGTGGAGCGCAATATTGAGTTTGAATACACTGCTTTGGCTAAACATCTCGGGACAAGTATCATGGTTTGGTCGCCTCTAGCGGGTGGCTTGCTCTCCGGTAAATATAAGCCTTCCGAGCAGGGTGGAGAAGGTTCCGGTCGCTTGGCGACGATGGCTAATAGCGGTAATCCAGTTTTTGATCGGTTTACGGAGAAAAATTGGGCGATCGTGGCTGAATTAGAACAGGTGGCCAAACAACTCAATCGTTCCATGGCTCAGGTTGCCTTGAATTGGGTTGTCAACCGCCCGATGGTCTCATCGGTGATTATTGGTGCCACTAAGCTACACCAACTGCAAGATAATCTCGGGGCGCTGGATTTTAAAATCCCCATCGAGCTACAGCAAAAGTTGGATGAGGTAACCAATCCCTGCGAAGACAGCGACGGGGCTTTCTAGCCCTAACCTGTTACTCTGTCTAGCAGAGAGCAAGACAGCAGGCTGGCGCTTTCGAGGCAGGTTACAACGCCTCCAAGACGTTTGATATTGTTGGCTCCATTAAAATCAGCGTCACCTTTCCATCCGCAATACCCACACTTGAAAGTCTTGCCAGAGCGGTAAGACTTTCCTTTTTCGGGGTGGATGTGTAGGCATCTATGACAAGTCTGGCTGGTGTACGCAGGATTCACCAGAACAACAGGGACACCTTTAGCCGTTGCTTTGTAGTCGATAAACATCCTGAGCTGATAGAATGCCCAACTATTAGAGTGCCTACGCTCAGTTTTGCTTCTTAGCTGCTGGTTGGTGCGCTCCCGAATCCCGATCAAGTCTTCCAGCGCAATGGACTGATTCGCTGAGTATGCACACTCAACAATCCGTCTACTAATGCTGTGGTTTACCCATGTCTGATAACGCTTCTCTCTGCCAGATAGCCGTTTCAGCAGTCGCTTACTGCTCTTTGTGCCTTTCCGTTGGATAGAAGCTCGACGAAGAGCAAACCTATCTCGCTTCGCTTTTACCTCATTCCCTGAACACCTCTCCCCATCTGAGCTAATCGCTAAGTCTGTACGCCCCAGGTCAACGCCTTTAACCCCTGAATTATTGATCGGCTTAGGGGTTTCCTCCTTGACCTGGATGTGCAGGTAGAACAGTCCATCCCGGTGTTTGCAAAGCGTGGCTGACGTAGGGATATGTCCCTTCAGTTTACCGATCTGGTAGTTACCGAGAACCATTGGGATCACCTCTCTGCCGCCCATTGTTGTCAGGCTGGCAGATTGGTCTTTTTCTCGATAGCTGAAGATACGAGCGTCATAGTCCGCTGATGTGGACTTGAAGCTCTTAACTGGCTTGCCTACCTTACGGTTGGCAGCTACCCTCGCACAAGCCCTTACAGCCAAATTCGCCGACAAGCCAAATCGACTGCGGATTTCTTTATAGGTCTCTGCCTGAATCCGGTTCTTATTCTTGATTTTGGGGTTTACAGTTTCATTGACGTAGTTACAAGCCTCAGCAAACGCCACCAGAGTTTTATCAAGCTTTTGAGCTTGTTCTGGCGTGGGGTTAAGTTGGCAAACTATCGTCAACGTTTGTTTCATGGCTATCTCAAGGGGTGACAACGCTGCTCAAAGGTCGCTATAGCGACCTTTTTCGGTGGTATTTTGCTGAAAACATCAACTGAAAGCTTGCGATCGCACAACCATAACATCAGGTTAGAGGGTTACTTCCCCCAAAAAATCGCTGAATTTTTTTTGGCCATCTAAAATGCTCAAAGCCTAGCATAGCCTTATATTCAAGCCTGTTGTTACCCCCTGAGCATGGCTATATCATAATGCACCTAGGTGAATGTAGCCAACTAAAGTCGCCGTTCGTTTTTCCTCCCCGCGAAGACAGCGACGGGGCTTCCAAACGTATCGGAGACTTTACGTGAGTCGTTCGGAAGTTCGTTCCCCTTACACTTTCTTTAAATCCAGTTCACAGATGCAGACGATGATTCATGGTGGTGTAACTGTAGGAGATAAGTCGCCGTCTTACGCCCTTGGGACTTTAGTTCAAGGGAGTTAGATCCTAAGAGTCATATATAGCGGTTTGCGCTAGGGAATAGGATTGTGGTATATGGCTTTGGGGGTTCGGTATTTTACTCCTGCTCCTCATCAAGTCCTATCAAAGCCCAAAAATAATGACTGTCGCGATCGCCGAGATCCTGCAAGAGTTCTATAATTCAGTCAAGACGAAGGTTTTCCACGAGTGACAGCAGAGGGTTATAACAATTTTTGAATGGATAAAACTAACTCTTTGAGTCTAATTGGCTTGCTGTAGTACAGATCTGCCCCTGCGGCCAAACAGCGCTCTCGATCGCCCTCCATGGTGAGTGCTGTCAGTGCGATGATGGGGACTTGAACCATATCTGGATCTTGGCGAATGTGCTCGATCGCCGTTAACCCATCCACATGGGGCATTTGAATATCCATGAGAATCAGATCGGGAGATTCCTTCTGAGCCATATCAATCGCAGCTTGACCGTTTTTAGCCACCTTCAGGCGATACCCTTTGGCTCGTAGATAGTTGGACACCGTGATGATATTTGCTTCGTTGTCTTCTGCTAAAAGGATCAAGGGAGAAATCGCCGACTGTACCGGTTGTACTGGAGCGCTCCCATTCAACTCAGAGGTCGCTTTTAACAAAGGGGAAAAACTGGGTTCAGAGATAGCATAAGGCAGCTTGATCGCAAAACAACTACCCACCCCAACCTCACTCGTTACGGTTATCCATCCCTTGTGGAGTTCCACAATCTGTTTGACCAAAGCTAAACCGAGACCCGTTCCTTCATACTGTCGATTGAGGGAACTATCAATCTGGATAAAGGGCTGAAACAATTTTGGCAAATTGTCTGGGGAGATACCGATACCTGTATCTGTAACCGTAAAACGCAGATAGTTTTCACTGGTTTTATCTAGCAGCAAGGGGGCGACTTCGAGAACGATTTGTCCTCCTTTTGGGGTAAATTTGACAGCGTTGTTGAGTAAGTTGATCAGCACCTGACGCATCCGCCGTTCGTCAACAGTAATATCGGGTAAGTTAGGGGGAACCTTCAGATGGAGTTGGAGACCTTTTTTCTGGGACTGTTGCTTGACAAAGACCAAACTCGATTGGCACAGATACTCTATGGCAACAGAGGAGTATTCTAGATCGACTTGCCCCGATTCGATCTTTGCCAAGTCGAGAATATCATTGATCAGTTCTAGTAAGTGAAACCCACTCCGTTCGATCGTCTTGAGCGCTTTCAATTGCATGGCATTCATCGGCTCGAAAACTCCCTCTTGCAGTCCCTCGGTCATTCCCAAAATGGCATTGAGAGGTGTTCGCAATTCGTGACTCATATTAGCCAAAAACTCGTCTTTCAAGCGAGTTGCTCGGGCCAGTTCTTGATTCGTTTGTTGGAGTTTCACTTCTGTTTGCTTGCGATCGCCAATATCTTGCAACATAGCTAAACAAGTGTTAGATTTGCCATCTGGCATATGAACGAGGGTTACGGAGGTTAAAGAAAATAAGATCGAGCCATCTTTACGAACATATCGCTTTTCAGTAACAAAGTTTTTAATTTTTCCGTTGGCCAGTCCTCGAATTAAGTGTTGGGACTCTGACATATCTTCAGGATGCGTAATATCTGCTACGCTCATGGCAAGCAATTCTTCAGGAGAGTAGCCTAACATCTTACAAAAATAATCATTAATTTGAATCAATTGCCCTGTATACATATTGCTTTCTGCAATACCAATAGAGGCTTGGCTAAACGTTGCTCTAGCACGAGCCTCGCTCAATTGAAGGGCATTTTCTGCTTGCTTGCGATCGCTAATATCCCGCACCCCAGCAACGATCGCCGAGCGGTTGCCCAAAGTGACTTTGCGCAGACAAACTTCGGAATCAAAGGTAGAATTGTCCAATCGTTGAGATTTCCATTCAAATTGCAATTTTGCGCCAGCATTGGCTTGTTTGAGTAGTTTTGGCAGATTGTGGAGGGGAGCGCTTGGTGCGGATAAATCAGCAATCGTGGTTGCCAAAATTTGCCCCCGCGTTGCCTTGAAGAGTTCCAATACCCGATTATTGATATCGAGAATGCTACCATCCAAATCCAGAATAAAAATGCCATCATAAACATTATTAAAGATAGTGCGTAAATCTTTTTCGGAGCGTACGATTTCTTGGGTTTGTGCTTCCACTCGCTGTTCCAGTTCTTGATTAAATTGCTCTAAGGCACTTTGCGCTCGCTGACGCTCCAGTTCAGCAGAAGCACGGGCACCAAACACCCGCATGATTTGTTCCGATCGCTCTGGGTCAAGCAGGGGCTGACGGGAAAAGAGACAAAGGGTGCCGATCTTGCGACCTTGGCGATCCTGGAGGGCAATACCCATGTAGCTCTCCACTCCCATGACTGCCAGTCTGGGATTTTGGGGGAAGTAAGCCACAACATCGCGATCGCAATAGTAGACACCCTCCTGAAGAGCGATCGCGCAAGTCGTTCCCTCGGTATCAACAGTATCGTTGGGGAGATACTCCCCATCCCCCCAAGCGGCCAAAAAGTGCAAGCGATCGCCCTCAACGACTTCAGTGACAAAGGTATGGGAGGCTCTGAGAGCTTCGGCAAGGTAACGGACGAGGGCGGGAAAAAAGTCGGGGCCGGTTAATGCTGCGGTTCCAGCAATTAAGTTTTGCAAGGCGTTCTCTGCTCGTTTGCGCTCTAGCTCAGTGGCAGCGCGGGCGGCAAATACTCGCAAAATTTGCTCGGCGTGGATTGGATCGGTGAGATGCTGACGGTGGAAAATGCAAAGCAGCCCCATGGGATTGCCAAGGCGATCGTATAGCGCTACCCCCAGATAGCTCTTGGCCCCCATCCTAGCCAGTTCTGAACAGGTCTGGCATGGCTCTAACTCGCAGTAATAAACCTCATTCTTGTATACCTGCTCGCAAGGAGTGCCGAGAAGTGATAAGGATTTACAGGGAATGAGTTCGCCATCGCCATAATAGGCGAGACTCACTTCTTCATCGCCAACTCGCTCCGCCATCAGAGCGTGGGACACGCCTAGAGCTTCGGTGAGGTGGCGCACAAGGAGGGGAAAGAAGTCTATGCCTTTGGTAACGGCAGTCCCAGCAATCAGGCTGTGTAGGGAGGTTTCGACGCGCTGGCGCTGCATTTCTGCGGCGGTGCGACTGGCAAAAATTTCGAGAATCTGTTTGGCTCGTTCCGGCTCTTGTAGGGGTTGGCGATCGAAGATGCACAAACTGCCCAGCACCTGTCCTTGGCGATCGCGCAATGCGATTCCCAGATAGCTCTCAACCCCTCTTTCTCGATGGGGATTGTTGGGGAAGCGATCGGTAATACCCCAAGAACAATGGTAGGAGTATTCAGTCACCAGTTCAATACAAGGCGTTTCGGGTAAATTGTAGGTAAAATTGGGTTGTAATTCGCCATCGACCATAAAGGCAATACTGTGCAGCTCTTCGCCAACGAATTGAGTAATCAAGGCGATCGGAACGTCAAGAGCTTTACTAATATGACGAACTAGAGCGGGAAAGAAATCTTCGCCAGTGGTTGCGGCGGTTCCTTCCACCAGCTTGTGGAGAGCGGCTTCGGCAGCCTTACGTTTGGTGACATCGATTAGAGTGCCGATATACCCAGTCAAGTTCCCTTCAAGGTCGAATTCTTCAACGGCTTGCACGCTCAACCAAACCACTTTACCGTCGCGATGCAGAAAGCGACAGTCGGTATGATAGGGCATCTGTTGGTTTTGTGCGGCTTCATACCATCCTTGGAATACGCGATCGCGGTCATCGGGATGCAAGGTTTGAGACCATCCTTCTCCCAAGGCTTCTGCTGGTGTTAGACCCAGCATCTGACAACAACTAGGATTGTTATAACGGCTGTTGCCTTGAGGATCGGTGAGAAAAATTCCAGCCGGTAGTATGTCGGCAAGCGTAGCATAGCGTTGTTGGCTTGCTTGCAATTCTCGTTCGATGGATTTGCGCTGAGTAATATCGACTGTAAAGCAGCGCGTGTGAATGAATTGACTGTCTCGATACAAGACATTGGAATTGATTGCCACGTAGCGAAGGGAGCCATCTTTACAACGCAAGCGTGCTTCGTAGTTAACCAGCGTTTCATTGTTGGAGAGGCGAGTGAGGATATCGGCAATAACTTCCGGATCGGCGTGAAAGTTGGCAATGGGTTGCCCGATATATTCTTCTCGGCTGTACCCCAAGAAATCTAATTCGGTTTGATTGGCCCAGACGATCATCCCATTTTTATCCACCCAGTGTAATGAGATGGTGGCATTTTCTATATAGTCGGAGAGTTCTTGTTGGCTTTCCCATAGTGCCTCAGTTCGCTCTTGCACCTGTTGTTCTAAGGTCTGGGAAAGTTTCCTATTTTCTAGCAAGAGGGCGACTTGGGTGCAGAGGAAGTTGAGAACGAGAAGGCGATCGCCGGTAAAAACGCCTGACGTTGCTTGATTGCTCAGATATACAATACCTGTCAACCGTCCTTGATGCAGTAAAGGCAAGCAGAGAAGACTTTGGGGATCTTGGCGATCGAGGTAGGGATCGCTAACGGGCAAATCGGTCTTACTTTTGTCGATCGCTAAAATTTCGCGGGTGTTTTTAACATACTCAATTAGCTTGACGGGCAAGTTCATGTATCCCTTGAGGGGAACCCTACAAAGGTCAATATTTTCGGCAGTTGAGATCGCTTCTATCTGCCACATTTCGTTCTCGTCCGGAAGCATAAGGGCGCAGCGATCGCCCCCAGAATTTTGCCAAATGATTTGAGTAATTTGACGCAGGAGTTTGTCAAATTGAACAATTTCGCTCAGAGCTTGCGAGGCTTTCAGGATACTGGCAAAATCAAACCCTTCTGGGTCAACCTTCCCGTTCTGGGTTAGCATTCCCTTGGGCTTGTAGCCGCGATCGCACATATCCCTTTCTCCTAACTCAAGTTCTTCTATTGTAGCAATTTGACCCAGACATTATCTAACTAATTTGTAATTGCATGAGTTGGAGTTTCAGGTTCCGAGCTACCCCAAGGTAATTTACACAAGATGCGACTCGTTTCGGGTTGGGCAGAGGATTCCATCGAGGGAACGTTTAGTAATTCTAAGCTACCGTGCATCAGTTCTAAGAGCAGTTTATTCGCCATCAGGGTAAGTCCAGGAGAGGGCGAGCCATTCCACGTTAACTCTGGGGAAGGGGGAGTATTTAATAAATCAACCGGTTCTTGCCAACAGTCGGGGGAGCGTTGGTCTTCGAGATAGAGATAAACCTGTTGGGTTTCGGGAACGGGATCGGCATGAAGGTGAATGGAGCCTTCACTCATATGGGCGATCGCACTATCAACTAAACTGGTTAAGACTTGTCTGAGGCGGCGTAAATCAGCTTTGACATAAATTTCGGGATCGGGCATCACAATATCGAGCTGTAAATTTCGATTGGCTGCCTGCAAGTAGGTTAAATCATAGATATCTTGAAAGACTTCGGTTAAAGGAATGGTTTCAATCTCCATGACATCCGTGCCTTGCTCAGTTTTGGAAATCATCACCATTTCATCAATGAGCTTAATTAATTTGAGGGCGGAATCGTGGGCTTTGGCGATAAATTCCCGTTCTTCTTCTGGGGAATCACAGAGATCGTTGAGAATCAGTTGATGCATTCCAATCAAGCCATTCAGCGGCGATCGCAATTCATGGGAAATTCTACTTAAAAATCCTTGCTTGAGCTGGGCCATGTCAGTTGCCATTTGACAAGCCAGTTTAAGCTGTTGCACCTCATCCGTATCAGATGAGGACGCAGAATAAGTGCGTTTCATTTTTATTTTCCTTGAGCGTTTCCGATTCTTCCACACGGCCCGACTAATACTGAGGCCTCCTATCCCGACGATCGCTCCAGATGCAAACTCTAACCAATTCCCCCAAGCCATGGTAGTGAGTGAATCCCCAATTGATTTTGTCTGTATTCTAGTGCGATTCGGGAAATGAGAGTCTACAGCTTAACCGCTCCTTGCCGTAAAATTTCCCAATCTTTCCCTGTCCAACGGGCAACGGTGGAGGGAATACCACTGGGCGAGTTCTCTGGGTTGAATTCATCGCCCTTAAGGGTAAGGACTTGGGGAAATTCGGCGGCAATTTCGGTGAGGCAGTGTAGGGCAGGATGTCCAGAGCGGTTGGCGCTGGTGGTGGCTAGGGGGCCGGTTTGAGCGAGAATAGTGTTGGCGATCGCACTATTCGGTATCCGCAACCCAATGCTCGTCGGATTTTGCGGGTTGAGTGCTTGAGGAACAGCCGGTGATGCTGGCAAGACTAGGGTGAGCATTCCCGGCCAATATTGGGCAGCCACCTGTTGCCAAATCAATTCCTCTTCAGGAGTCCCTTGACAAAACGGCCAGAGGTCTTCGGGAACCGCCCCCATCAGGATTAGGGGTTTGTCTAAACTACGGTTTTTGGCCTCAAAAATTAGGGAGGCACAATGGGGCAAAGTAGCTAAAGCAGGTACGGTATCCGTAGGAAAGCTCACCACCTGACCCGCTTTTGCCCCAGCAATCAGTTCCTGAAGGGAAATTTGACTCATGGGGAATCGTCCTCGTCCTCGTCCTCTATTTCCTCTTCGGTTTCGTTAGAGGCAGGCGGTAAAATTTGCTCTGGGGTAATCAGGCGATCGTCTTGGATAATAGCGATAATCATTTGGATAGATTCCATTACCCCAGGGGTTTCCACAAACGTTTGATGCTCGGTCACCGAGGTAGCCAGTCGAGTCAGAATTTTACTAAAGGATCTATCCCTAGCCTGTGCTGTCTGTTCTTCAGTCAGCTTTTGCCCTTTTTCAGCCGCTTCTAAAATCGGCAATAGGGGAGTCGCTTCTTGGATAGCTTCCCCGCGATGAATCAATAAATCGATCAGGGTAATGACATCTCTCGCCGCTTTTTGTAAGGGCAATTCTTCCTCTGAAGAGGCACTATATGTCTCTGTAGCAGCCCCGGAGGTTCCAGGGGCAAAAATCACATTTTCCAGGGATAACCCATCGGCAAATCCCTCTAATTGACCTTCTTGCCACAATTCGATCGCCTTGTCTAGGGCTTTTTGGCGATTGGCTTCGGTGTTGCGACGACCTTCAACAGCGATCAGGGTTCCTTTTTGGTCTTCGGGGGGAACACTGAGGTCATCGACGATTAGATAATTGACAGTTGCTTTCTTACGACCCATAAAGTTTACACTGGATGAAAAGCGCTTTACCAGTGTACCGTATGGGTGACAAAGATGACTTAATAGCACTTTGCGCTAGGGGATGGGGAATAGGGGATACCGCTTTAGCGATCGCCCAGACTGATAAAATAGACCCATCAACCTAATATCAGGATCTCGGATGAATGATTGTTCCGCGTTTTATCTTTATGGTATTTTTCCGTCTCCAGGGCCGCAACACTTAGATTTGCTGGGATTGGACAAACAACCGGTTCATGCTCATCAAGTGGACGGATTTTCCTTTCTTTGCTCGGAAGCCAAGCAAGACCGATATTTAGCCAGTCGTCGGAACCTGCTGTGCCACGAACAGGTGTTAGAAGAGGCGATGCAAGCGGGATATCGGACGGTTTTACCCCTGCAATTTGGGTTAACGGTGGAGAATTGGCAAGAGGTGCAAGCACTGCTCATTGAGCCTTATCGAGAACAGTTAAAGCATTTATTTGAGAAGCTTAAGGGCTATCGAGAAGTCAGTGTTAAGGTATTGTGGGAGATGGAGGAAGAGTTACAACAGCTTTTAGCAGAAAATGAAGAGTTAAGAGCAAAACGCGATCGCCTGGAAGGACAACCACTCGCTATGGATCAGGTGATTGGCATTGGTCAAGCGTTGGAACAAGCTTTGCAACATCGCCAAGATGGGATTATTGCCCAATTTCAACAGGTTCTGAATCCGTTGGCGATCGAGGTGATTGAAAATGAGTCCCTCACCGATGCCATGATTTATAATACGGCGTACCTGATTCCTTGGGATGATGAGCCAGAATTCTCACAGCAAGTTGAGCATTTAGATTTGCAATTTGAAGGCCGTTTGCGGATTCGGTATAATAATTTTACCGCTCCATTCAATTTTGCCAAATTAGAGGACTAACTTCTAGGATGAAACCATGATTTTACGATTACTGACTCTACCCGTTCTTGGCCCCATTGAAGGGATGCTTTGGATTGGCGAACAAGTCCTAGAACATGCCAATGCTGAGTTAAATGATAAGGAAGATTTGAATAAGCAGTTACTCACTCTTCAGTTGGCCTTTGATATGGGGGAACTTTCCGAAGAGGAATTTGAAGAACAAGAAGAAGCACTTTTACTGGCGATTCAGGAGTTAGAAGAAGAGAATAATGAATAATTAACAATGAACAATTAACAATTATTGGGAGGGAATCAGTGAATGGAAAGGCAGGAGGTTTTAGACCAATTAAATCGCCATAGAGAGAACCTGGAGCAATTTGCGGTAAAAGCATTGTTTTTATTCGGTTCGGTGGCACGGGATGAGGCTACCCCAGAGAGTGATATAGATGTTTTAGTGGAATTTAGTCGCCCCGTTGGGTTATTTACACTGCTAGGATTGCAGGCATATTTGGAAGAGTTATTGGGGCGTTCAGTAGACTTGGGAACACCCAATTCCCTGCGTCCCCACTTGCGGGAAACCGTCTTGAAGGAGAGAATTCGTGCAATCTAGGGATTTCAAGCTACGGGTACAGGATATATTAACTGAAATTACCCTAGTTGAAGAAACAACTTCAAACTTGAATTTTGAGGCGTTTATTCAGAATCCGCAAGCATTGCGGGCAGTGCTGTACAGTTTCGCAGTTATTGGGGAAGCGGTAGCGAGTTCAATTGAGGATTGGGAGTCAGCCGACCCAACAATTCCATGGCATCAGATTCGAGGAATGCGGAATATGGTGATTCATTAGTACTTTCGAGTAGATCTAGAAGTGGTTTGGCAAACTACACAGTTAGATTTACCTGCTCTCAAGGTAGCATTGCAAAGGATTTTGGATCGACTAGAGCTTGAGGGAAAATGACGGCAGAGTTGGTGAGTAATACCAAGCAAAACCAGTACAGAAACTCTCTAGTAATCTAACATGAGTGTCTCATAATTCGCCGATCGCTCTGATGGTTGTTTTGTAGGATTGAGTCCCGGTAAGGAAGGATTAGAAGCGCGGGTAGCGCCGGGAGACGGGGTGTTTTTTTTTAGTCGATCCATCTGATGGTTAATTACCGCCAGACGTTTTTCAATTTGCTGACTTCTTTGCTCTATTGTTTGCAGTTCCTGGGAAAGTCGTTGCTTTTCTACTGCCAGTTGATACAGATTTAGATAATCGGATGCTTCCGACTGTTGACGGGGGATGGTACTAATTTTCGGGGGAATGCTACGGCGAGAAATTGGGCGTTTCATATGCTGATAATGGGGAATGGGATTGAGCGATCGCTGACCTAGTTTACCGTATAAAATGGAAGTTGGGGCAGTACTCAATGATTTGTAAACTAGGAACGATGACGATTTACTTCTATTCTACTCGTGAAAAGCCTTATGGTTGTTTCTCCAATTTTTCGGCCCATGGGTTTACGTTAGATGACTTATGGTGGCCCACCAGCGAGCATTATTTCCAAGCGCAGAAATTTGTCACTACCGATCGCCCCTGGTGTGAGAAGATTCAAATGGCGAAAACCCCGAAACAAGCGGCAAAAATGGGACGCGATCGTACCCATCCTCTACGGGAAGATTGGGAACAGGTGAAAGAGGACATTATGTTGCAGGGAGTGTGGCAAAAGTTCGCTACTCATGAAGAGCTACGGCAAATTTTATTAGGAACGGGAGAAGAGGACATCATCGAAAACTCCCCAATTGACTATTATTGGGGATGTGGGAAAAACGGAAGCGGCAAAAACCGCTTAGGGGTAATTTTGATTCAGGTGCGCGACCAACTCCGTACAATTTGTTAAGCTTCTTCTATATCCGTGACGCGCAGGTGTAAAATCGAGAACGGACAATAATTCCCACATCTCATGAAAACTATTGCGATTTATCACAACAAAGGTGGAGTCGGGAAAACCACCACGGCTGTGAATCTTGCTGCTGCCTTTAGCAACAAAAACAAGCGTGTCTTACTCATTGATATTGACGCTCAGGCTAACTCAACGTTTGCTACAGGGTTAATTAAGTTTCAATTTGAGGAAGATGATAATCTTAAAGATCGGAATGTTCTGCAAATTCTGAGTTCGGGTGAGTTTGATTTTATTCCAGAAATTGCTCGTAAATCAAAGGGGTTTAATGTGCCAGAAATTGATGTTATTCCTTCTCACATTACCCTGATTGATGAACAAGATAGACTCAATCGTTTAGCCTCTAGTCGATTTCGGTTGAATACTAAACTTGAACAAGTAGAAGACCGCTATGATATCGTAATCATTGATGCACCCCCTTCTAGGGATCTCTATGCGGAAATAGCATTAATTGCAGCCGATTATCTGATCATTCCTTCGGATATGAAACCTTTTTCTAATCAGGGTCTAAATATTATTAAGAAATTTATTCGTGAAGTCAATGAAACCCGATCGACGATTGGGAAAGATACATTAGAGGTATTAGGGGTTTTAGCCTCGAAAATTTTAACGAACAGCAAATACTTGGAATTTGTGTTTCCGAAACAGAAAGAAGCGGTCTTACAACGTTATCAGTTTGCAATGTTGAAGACTGTGATCTATGAACGGGTAGCGTTGTCTAATTGTGTGAATCAAACGGTCAGTCGGGGAGATTTGGAAATTCCTGACCCAAAATCAGTTTTTGAATTCGATCGTGATTGTGATTCTGTAAAAGAATTTAGAAATCTATCGTCTGAAATTATGGAAAAAATAGGCTTTTAGTCATGAGTGAATATTATTTAGTTGATGTCAAGAGTATTAAGTCTAAAGTTGCTCGCTCACAGTTTTCTGAAACTGATCTAGAAACTTTAGCCCAAAGCATCGTAAATTCTGGTGGGCTATTAGCTCCTTTATTACTGAAGCGAACGGGCGCGGAATCTTATGAGATATTAGCAGGCGATCGCGAATACTATGCAGCCGTTAGAGCGAAGGAAATTAACCCTCGTGCGGCGGAAATGGTGAATGCGTTTGTGGTTCCGCAGAAGTTGCAAGAGGCGGCATTAGAGCAGGTTTCGGCGCTGCATCCTCAACCGACTCAAGTGGTGAAGACAGCTTCAGAGGCTGTGTCTACGGGAGCGGTAGAGCAACGTTTGAATAACTTAGAATCCCGCTTTGATGCTACGCTCCAAGAGATGAAACAGACTCACCAGCAGGCTATCAAGGATTTACAACAGCAGATTAATGGCTTACAGGAACAAATTCCAGCAAAAATTGAGCCACTGGAGCTATTGAACCATGCAAATTCAGTAGAACTGCTGGAAAAATTGGCGATCGCCAATATACGCGCTAAAACGGCAGATAAGATCATTAAGGGAATTGAAAAAGCCCGCAAACAATCTCCATTTCAATCTTTCAGTGATGCTATCAACCGAATTGAAGGACTCGGAATCCAGCGCATGATTACCCTCTTAGATGCCTGGGGAAACCGGTAAGGTAACAATCTATTCTGGTGAATTGATTAATCCAGGATGGTCTTGAGGTCGAGGACTCGACAGGGGCCAATCAAAACGACGCTCTGATTCGGCAATGGGGCGATCGTTAATACTCGCTTCTCGTCGTTGCATGAGACCACTCGCATCAAATTCCCAGTTTTCATTGCCATAGGCTCGATACCATTGACCCGAATCATCACGCCATTCGTATTGAAAGCGCACGGAAATCCGATTTTCGCCAAAGGCCCACATTTCTTTAACGAGGCGATAGTCCAGTTCCTTATCCCATTTGCGACGTAAAAAGTCACGAATCGCGTCCCTTCCCTGGAAGATTTCCGCCCGATTGCGCCAAAAACTATCTTCAGTGTATGCCAGAGAGACGCGCTCTGGGTCTCGACTATTCCAAGCATCTTCTGCCATCCGGACTTTGGCGATCGCCGTTTCGCGATCGAAAGGGGGAACCAGTTTTTTCGCTGATGAAGTCATTGAATTGGGCTGTAATTTCAGTATTCTTAGAGGGGGTTCGGGTGAGCAAAACTTGGCCCACCCTAAAGACATAAAGACAAGAGTTACCATTTTTTGTACGGTAAGAATTTACCGCACATAATGATTTTGACGCGATCGCCTTTCGGATCGGGTTCGCGCTCTACATCCACAGAAAAATCAATGGCGCTCATAATGCCATCGCCAAATTTTTCATGAACTACAGCTTTAATGGGCATCCCGTAGACCTGCATGATTTCGTAGAAACGATAAATCAGAGGATCAGTGGGAATCACCGGCTCTAGAGAACCTTTCACCGGACACTCAGTTAATGGTTCGATTAGGGATGTATCTGCACCAATGGCTTCCACAATTTTGGTGGCTTCTTCCACGGAAGCACTAGCCTGGCGATAGATCACCGAAGCAATCCAAACTTCATCACAACCCACCTTGGCTTCTAAATCAGCAAAGCTTACGCCAGCCGCTTTTTTCGCCGCTAATAGTTTTTGAGTGACTTCAGAGATAGCCATAGTTAAATTCCTCGTTTTTAAGTGTGCAAAGTATAGAATTACAGCAGACAGGGCAGGTCTTTGATTCTCGCCTGTTCATGTCGGCAACAGCCGAAAAAATGGCAAGGTCGGGGGATGGAGGGAAGAAAATTGGACAACCCTATTTATAGACTATTCAAGGAAAAGGTAAAAACCGTTTTTTCCTATTCCCTATTCCCTATTCCCTTGACAGCCAGCTTACAACCTTGACTTGTGACCAATTCCCATTACCAAGCAAAGCGTCTTATCGCCCTTTCACCCTTGCTTCTTCAACAGCGCGAGTTTCTCGGAATAGATGGCTTTCCATCTCGGCTTTCAAGTCGTGATAAGCAGGATGGAGATCGATCGCTTCTCGATTCCGAGGTCGAGGGAAAGGCACTTCCAGAATCTCATCGATCCCAGCGGCTGGTCCCCGTGTCATCATGACAATGCGATCGGAAAGCAACAGTGCTTCCTCGATACTGTGGGTAATCATGATCACCGTTTTGCGCTCCTGTTCCCAGATGCGCTCGATCTCATCTTGGAGAAAACCCCGAGTCAGAGCATCAAGCGCGCCAAAGGGTTCATCCATGAGCAGAATTTGGGGATTAATCGCCAGTGCGCGAGCAATTCCTACGCGCTGACGCATCCCTCCCGAAATTTCGTGGGGATGCTTCTTTTCTGCACCCACCAAACCGACTAACTGAATGTGTTCTTTAACAACGCGCCCGATCTCCCGTTTCGAGAGTTTGGGATAGACCGTTTCCACAGCAAAATGGATATTTTCCTCTACGGTCATCCAGGGCATGAGAGCATAGTTTTGGAACACCATACCGCGATCGGGCCCTGGCCCCTGAATAGGGGAACCATTGAGTAAGATCTCGCCGCTCGTAATAGTGGAAAGACCAGCGATCAAATTGAGTAGGGTAGACTTACCACAACCTGACGGCCCGATAATGCTTACGAAGGTATTCGGTTCAATATCGAGACTAATATTTTCGATCGCCACAAAGTCTCGAGAGGTTTTCCGCTGGATCTTACTAAAGATATCTTGCTTACCTTCAAAGACCTTAGTCACCTGGCGGATTGACAGTTGAGCTGAAGGGGAAGCATCTGTAGGAGTCACGGGGTTAAAATTCAAAGGACTAATACTCATTAGTTTCGACCAAATGTGACAAATTTCTCGGCAGTAGCAAAGAGACTATCTAGAATCAGACCCACTAAGCCGATAATAAAAATTGCGACCAAGATATTGGGAATATAGAGGTTATTCCACTCATTCCAGATGAAATATCCTAGACCGGTTCCCAAAAGCATTTCTGCGGCAACAATGACCAACCAAGCAATTCCCATGCTGATCCGCAAACCGGAAATAATATTGGGCAGTGCGGCGGGAATAATCACCTTAAAAATGGTGCGGAGCCGAGAAGCCCCCAGGGTTTTAGAGACATCTAAATAATCAGGGTTTACATTGGCAACCCCAAATGACGTATTGATTAAGGTGGGCCAAATGCTAGAGATGAAAATAATAAAAATACCCGTATTCTCAGAATCTCTGAGCAGATACAATCCTAGAGGAAGCCAAGCCAAGGGAGAAACGGGTTTGAGCAGTTGAATATAGGCATTAAACCCCTTTCTAGCTACGGGGGAAATGCCGATTAAAATTCCTAACGGAACGGCAACTACGGAGGCCAAAAGATAACCAATGGCAACTCGGCGTAAACTAATCAACAGGTTCCAACCAATGCCCAAATCATTGGGGCCATTGTTAAAGAACGGATGGGTAATCCACCACCACAATTCAGATAAGGTTTTAGAGGCTGTAGGCACGCCTTTGGCAAACAGTTCTGCACGAGCGCCCACTTCCCAGAAGAGGAGAAAGAGCGCTAAAGAGCCGATAAAGAGGGCAAACGCTTGAACATTCTCGTTCAAAAATGGGTTTTGTCGTTGCTTCCGTTTAATGGAGATTGGGGTTGATTCAGTGAGGGTCATCGGTTAACGACTGTTTTACTAAACACCATATTCATCAATCTGTTCTTGCACGTAGGTGGCTGGATCGGAGGGGTCGAAGGTATCAAACTTCAAGGTTTCCGTGCGATAGATATCGGACGGGGGAGATTGGCCGAGTTCCTGAGCAAGTTCGCGGGCAAGTTCGGTTAAGAAGATGTCTTTGCCTACCGTGTCGTAGCCTTTTTCGGGAATGGCTTTGGGGGCTAAACCGTCTCCTTGCAGATCCCAGCGCACCAGTTGGGAGGAAATCCAGTTGGCGAAACTTTGCCAGGGATAGGGATCGAAGTCGATGCGATCGGGGATATTTAAGGTATTGCCATTGCCATCGTCAAAGTTACCGGTGAGGACGGCTTCCACAACTTCTACAGGTTGATTGAGGAAGGCTCGTTCTGAAATGGCGGTAGCGATCTCTGGACGGTTGGCAGGGTTACTCGCATATCCAGCGGCTTCGATAATGGATTTATTCAGGGCGCGGAAGGTTTTGGGATAGGCTTCAATCCATTGGTCGCTGGCGGCAAAAGCACAACAGGGGTGTCCCGGCCACAGCTCTTTGGTGAGCATGTGAATAAAGCCTGCTTCTTCGTAAACTGCCCGTTGATTGAATGGGTCGGGCATCAGATAGGCATCAATGTCTCCAGCGACGAGTTGGGCGATGCTATCGGGAGGAGGAACGGGACGAATTTGCACATCGACATCGGGGTCTATGCCACCGGTGGCGAGGTAATAGCGCAGTAGCAGGTTGTGCATGGAGTAGGGGAAGGGAACGCCGATGGTAAAGCCTTTGAAGTCTGCCGGGCCGTTCACTTGCCCTTTGTACCGTTCGGCAACGGTGATGGCTTGGCCGTTGATGTTTTCGATGCTGGCTAGTTTGACTCCGAAGGCGGCCGATCCCAAACCGAGGGTCATGGCGATAGGCATGGGGGCGAGCATGTGGTAAGCGTCGAGTTCTCCGGCGATCGCCGAATCTCGAACGGCACCCCAACTGGGCATTTTCACCACCTTGGCGTTAAACCCATATTTTTTGTAGAAGCCCAAGGGTTCCGACATAATAATGGGTGTGGCACAGGTGATGGGAATAAACCCAATTTGCAGATCGGTTTTTTCCACGTCTGCGGCAGCAACGGGTTCGCCGTCTGCTTCCGATTCTCCTGAACCCCCATCTGCACAACTGGCTAAACTCACGAGGGCTGCCCCGACAGCCATATTGCGTAAAAATTCTCGACGGGTGGATTTGCCATTGCGAATGGCATCCCCAAAGAATTGTCCAGCTTGGGGGCCAAAGGCAGCAGCAAAAGCATTTTCTAAGCCCCCAGCTTGTTGACAAAGGGCTAAAATGAGCTTTTCTCGTTTGGGGTCGCCCCGACCCACTCGTTTCAAAAATAAGGTCTTGCGGAGTTCATAGGCATTAACCGTGTTGGCTGCCCGCAGTTGGTTGTCTTTGTAGATGCCCATTTTTACGAGGTCATCTACTAACTCAACAGGGTCTTGGGGCAAGGTCTGCATAAAGTCCCAATGGTCAAAGCTCGAGTGTTGTCGTCCACAGACTTGACACAATGGCTGTAAATTAGACCGTTTTCTGTTACTTGTTTGGGCAGATTGCCAATTTTTGAATGTCTCCTGTGCCGAAATTAAAGCCATAGATCCATGTCCATCTCAAGCAAACAAATACGAAACCTGACCAATAACAATTGGCTGTTACATCCAGATTCGGAGTGAATATTATTCAGTAATGTATCAGGTCAACTCTAGAAATGCATTGGACTTTATTTGGGAAAAATTGGGAGTTTTTTTAGGAATTTCTCTAGGAGGGGAAATCAATCTTGATTCTGTTAATTGAGATACAGATCGTTCTTTTTAGATATGATTGTTATTCAGGCGATGGTGAGAGAAATTGCTGTCTCCAGGATAGGGGGGAAATGCCATGAATCTGGCGAAATTGGCGGGTAAAGTATCCAGCATCGGGATAGCCGGAGCGTTCAGCAACTTGTCGTATGGTTTCTTGGGTGGTTTGTAAAAGCTGACAAGCTTTTGCCATTCGTTGCTTGATAATCCATTGTTTGACGGTGTGTCCAGTCTGTTTTTGAACCAGGTGGGTTAAATAGGCTGGCGAATAGCCAGCCGCTTGGGCAACGTCGTTGAGATTGATGGGTTTGTGATAGGAGGTTTCAATAAAGCGAAAGACCTGAACTAATTTAGGGCAATGGGGAAAAATGCTAGAAGCAGAGGTAGATGGGGATACTTTAGGGTCTGGGTATTGCTGAGGCGATCGGCCATATAATTTTAGCAGGTCATCTTGGCGTTGCAGGCGAGTGGCGATCGCCGACAAAAATTGCTCTACGGTACAGGGTTTGGTCAAATAGTCATCAGCTCCTAATTCCATCCCTTGACGTAAATCAGCCATGGTAACTTTAGCCGTTAAAAAGATTAGGGGAATTCCTACGGTTTCTGAAGAACTGCGAAGTTGGGACAGAACCGTATAGCCGTCCATATCTGGCATCATAATATCACAAACCACTAAGTGCGGCCGATAATGGCGAGCTAATTGCACCCCTTCAGAACCATTACTGGCTCCATAGGCACAAAAGCCTTCAAACTCTAGGGATCTCAAAAAAATATTGCGAGTTTGACATTCATCTTCAATAATGAGGATCGTTTTCATTACTGTCCCAGGGTATGAATATAAGACTATTTTTGATTGAGTTTATTAAGATCGAATTTGCCTTTTTATGATGTAGTCCATTACACTTTTTAGGCGAAAATAAATAAGAAAGTTGAAAAAAGAGGATTTTCAGGGAAAAATGGTTGACTCCTTCGCCCCACATTTCATATCTGCTTGCCCAAAGCGCTATAACATTCTGTTCAGATGACTGATTATGCTTGGTTCCCAACGTCTGCGACTCCACCCTTGACTCCCCTCGATCAACCGGTAGCCCAAGACTTTACCCAATTACTCCGTCAGCATCAGCTTATTCTCAATGCTGTGGGAGAAGGAGTTTATGGTCTTGATTTAGAGGGAAATGTCACATTTGTCAATCCTGCTGCCGCTGCTATGATTGATTGGTCAACTGAGGAATTAATCGGCATGTCGATGCACGCTGTCTTGCATCATTCCCATGCAGATGGAACGCCCTATTGCCGGGAAGATTGTCCCATTTATGCTGCTCTACAAGATGGCAGTACCCATCGAGTGACGACTGAAGTATTTTGGCGCAAAGATGGTACGAGTTTTCCCGTAGAATATATCAGTACTCCCATGCGTGAGGACAATGGGCGGCTCATTGGTGCGGTGGTGACGTTTCGGGATATTTCTCAGCGTCGTTGGGCGGAGGAAGTCCTACAGCGCAGCAATGAGGAGTTAGAGATTAAAGTTGAAGAGCGCACCACTAAACTCCGGCAGGTTAACCGACAGTTGCAAGAATTAAGCGAAATGCGATCGCGCTTTATCGCCATGCTCTGCCATGAATTTCGCAACCCTCTCAATAACATTACCCTATCGGTTTCTTCCCTGAAACGCTATGATTTGCAACTGACTGCGGCAGAAAAAGCAGATTATCTTTTGGGCATCAATAATAACGTAGAACGCATGACTCAGATGATTGATGATATCCTCGTCATCGGCAAAATTGAGGCAAAGGTGCTAGAAGTCAAGCCCCAATGTCTGGATTTTGTTCAATTTTGCCGCCAGTTGTTAGCCGAACACCAGTATACTCGGCCAGAGTCTCCTATTGAGTTTATCAGTCGCTCTCGGCAGGCGATCGCCTATTGTGATGAACGACTCCTTCGCTCTATCCTGAATAACCTCCTCTCCAATGCACTCCGCTATACCCCGACACACAAGGCTATTCGTCTCAAATTCGCCAAGCGTCAAAACCATGTCATTTTCACCATTCAAGATGAAGGCATTGGTATTCCCTCCGAAGACAAACCCTATTTATTCGAGTTATTTCACCGAGGGCGTAATGTGAGCAATATTCCCGGTACAGGATTAGGTTTGAGCATTGTTAAACAGTTTGTTGAACTGCAACAGGGAACGATTCAAGTTAAAAGTCAGGTGAACCAAGGCACAACATTTACTGTGCGGCTTCCTGTCAAATTTCAACAGAATTGATACCCTTCTTACTTTGTCGCCACTACTGCCAAATTCCACGCCATCCGCTTCATTCCTGGAATCTGTTTCAGCCAGCGATCCATCTGTTCGAGTCGCCGATATTCGGGTTCCAATCGATCCTTTTCGAGGATAATCTTTTTCCAATAGCGCTCCTCATTAGGATTCACCCGTTCAATCAAATAAAAGCGTAGGAAAATCCATAAGGTAGCAATCCAAAAGGTATCCCATTGAGTCTGCTCGAATAAGGACTCTACAAAGGGAATAATATTCATATCCAAAGGATGTTCGTCTTCCGTGCGTACTTCAGTCGCCATTTGCCGATAGACATTAATGATTGGATTGTGTTTTAATGGCTCCCAAAAACAGACCTTTCCCTCTGGTTTCACAACCCGATACAATTCTTGGAGCGCTAACTTCGGATCGGGAAGGTGATGTAAAAGATTGGCCACATAAACGATATCAAAACTATTGTCAGGAAAATCGAAAGCCATGGCATTCCCTACATGACCTTTGATACTCACCCCATTTTTTTCAGCTAGTTTTAGTGCCACTTCCACCATGCCCGGAGAATAGTCAGAAGCCACACATTGAGCGCCTTTTTGGGCAAAATAAACACTATTTTCCCCAGCTCCGCAGCCCACATCCAATAAGGTTCTGCCCTTCACCTCTCCCAAATGATGTAAGATAAACCGATTTTCGGGAGCCGTGCAAGCTTCAAAATAATCGGAGACATGAATTTCTTCAATATCAATGGTGGCGGCCCATTGATCGTGAAAATCTCGTTCTTTTTTTAAGGTTTCTTCTGACATGCTACACTCATTTTTTACAATATCTTCAATTTTTCGCCGTAGCTTTGCTTTGATTGGTCTTAAACAATTGACTCTAAGTAACTTACCTCCTAACAATTGGCACACGAATTGCTTTTAGGGAATCTGTTTTAAGTGTAGTTGATTAATTCCTAGATAACAAGGGGTCGTGAATGATTTAGGATCGGTTACTGTTAAACTGAGATTCAGATAGCCTTCTGGAAGACGCTCTAAGGGAAGTTCAAAGACAGGGGCATCATAAAAACTAAAGGTAGTTTCGGCAGCCGTTTTTGATTCTCCTTGGGAACTTATCCAAGAAAATTGCAAGCTAAATTCTGGACAAAGGTCAGTTGAAAAGCGAGGTAATCCTGTTAAGAGCAAGGGGTTGGGCAGATCGTCAATCCAGAGAATATCTAAGGATTGATCGTAATTTTGATCGTTAAAATAGGTCGAGAGGGTATAGGTTTTATGTCCCGGTAAAATGGATACTTTAAAGTTAGGGTTGAGGGTAATCCAATTTTCTTGACTTCCCGGGCGATCGCCGATAACTTCTTGCATCTGTATAAAAGTTTTCCATGCAGTCTCTGCCGAAGTATCTTGCAGTCGCTGATAGATGACCAGCTTGATGTTATTTTCCAGTTCAAATTCTAGGGGTAATTGCTCAAAGTCTGCTGCAATTAGCCAATTCTCATTAAAAATATCATAAATGACTTTCTCTACGCCCGTTTCTTCAATGGCAATATTATGTTGAAAAGGTTGGGCAACGATCACATACTTTGCCTGTAGAAACTGTTCTAGGGGATACCAATCTTGAGAATCTAAGGTTGGAGTTTGCAGGATATAGAGTTGAGAACTATCTTGACTATACAATTCTTTTTCTGCTGAAACAATTAAGGAGTTATTGAAAATAGGAGAAGATCCAACCAAATATAAGGGTTCTTGATTGGGGGCAAGGCGATGTAATGCTTGCATCAGTCGGACTAACTCAGGATAATCAGATCGGTAGGGAGGCGGTGCGTATAAGGAAACGAGTGTTTTTGCTGGAGTTAGGCTTAAGGATTGTCCTAGGGGAGTGAAAGATAGGGTTAGGTTGAGGGCTAAATAGCCAAGAACTGTGACAATTAAAAGATTTCTGATAGGCGGTTTAATCAAACTAATCATTGCCCAAATTAGGGTGATTAAACCCAAAATTATCAAGGGAGTAAAATGCAGGGTGTATTGAACGCCCATATAGCGCAGAATTCCGATCCATTCTATGGCACAGATCGGATAAAAAGTCAATAGAATAATATAAGATGGGCGAGAGAATATGCCAATCTGATTCTTGCTTCTCCAAGCGAGAATCAAACCCACTGCACTAAAGATCGGTAAACCGATTCCATAAAAATCAACATATTGATGAAAGAGTTTCCCATAGGGCATAACATAGGATTCATAAAGAGTGCTATAATTCCTTTGGGTTGCTATTGCTAGATAGGGTCGAGCGATCGCGGCTAAGGTGAGAACGCTGGTTAAGCCAATTAACGCGACTTTAATTTGATATTGAATCAGGTTTTTGATAACTTTAGATGATGCTTTATTCTTATCTTCAAAATAGGTGATGATACCTTGAATGATTAAGGCTAAAATGAGGGCAAGTCCTGAATAGGCAAAATGCCTACGCCATAAAAAGGCTAAGGTTAATAAAATCCCAATTAAGGGGATTTGCCACCAGTGTTTTAAGCATATATTTTTTAAGTAAATCCAGATGGCTAGGGCGATGAATAGGGCGGCTCCAGTGTCTGGATACCCCTGTAATATGGGTAACCAACTGGCGGGAATACAGAGGGTGAAAAATACGGTTGACCAAAACACAAGACCCGGATTAATACGGATAAGTTGGGTAGCGATCGCGCCCATGGCTAAGGTGAAGGGAATTAAATAGGCGATCGCCAAACTGAGGATATAGCCTAATCGAGAGTCTCCAAATAGCCAAAACCCTGGAATTAAGGGTAATGTATACAGCTTGTTATAATTATGGTAAAAAGATGCTTGCAGTTCCTGCCAACCGATTGACCAAGATTGACTAAAGGCGGTAAAACTTTCTTGCGCCCACATTTGATAAGCGGCAAAATCCCAAAAGTGAAAATATTTTTCACTGGAAACATAGAGAACTGTACCACTGCAAACGGTAACGACTAGAAGCATCAAACAAATGACGTGCCACAACCATGGTTTAATAAAATTAGGTTTACTCATGCCCCGAATCGACAACCTATCATCAATCTGAATAAACTGGCATTCGATACTCAAGTTCTAGGGAATCTATTCTAAGTTTAGTCGATCAATTCTTAGATAACAAGTGGTGGTGAAAGTTTTGGGATCAGCTACCCTTAAGCTGAGATTGAGATAGCCTTCGGAAACTGGCTGTAATGGCAATTCAAACACCGATGCATCCTCAACACGCAAGCTGGTTTCGGTAAGATATTCTGATTCACCTTGTGGATTAATCCAAGATAACCGTAAGTTGGACTCTGGACAAACATCACTAGAAAATACAGGCTTTCCGGTTAAGATAAATGGATTAGGGAGAGCATTAATCCAGAGAATATCTAGAATTTGATCGTAATTTTGCTCATTAAAAGAGGTGGCTACGGTATAGGTATCGGATTGGGGTAAAATGGCAGTTTGAAAGTTAGGATTTAAGGCGATCCATGGCGGTTGATTTCCAGGGCGATCGCCTATCCTCTCCTTCATCCGTATAAAAGTTTTTAATGCAAGTTCTACCGAGGTGTTTTGTACTCGTTGATAAATGACAAGTTTGATGTTATTTTCCAGTTTAAATTCTAAGGGTAATTGCTGAAAGTCTGTTTTTATTTGCCAATTCCGATCAAAAATATCATAAATGACTTTCTCCACATCAGTTTCTTCAAGGGTAAGATGATGTTGAAACGGTTTGGCAATAATCACATATTTTGCCTGTAAAAACTGTTCCAGAGGATACCAATCGCGAGAATCTACAATTGGGGTTTGCCGGATATAAAGTTTAGAGCCATCTTGACCATATAATTCTTTTTCTGCTGAGACAATTAAGGAGTAATTGAAAGCCGAAGATGAGCCAACAAAATACAAGGTTTCTTGATTCGGTGCCAGGCGACGTAAAGCTTTCACTAGTCGCAATAATTCAGGATAATCTTCTCGGTAGGGAGGAGGCGAATATAAAGAAAATAGGATGTTCCGAGGAGGGCGGCTGAAGGGTTTTCCTAAGGGAGTAAACGATAGGATTAAGTTAAGTATTAAATAACCGATGATTGCCCAAACTAAGCCGGTTCTGATGGGTGTACTGGTGGCTCTGATGATGACCCAAACTAAGGAGATGACACCTAAAATTACTAAGGGGGTGAAATGTATGGTATAGTGAAAGCCTCCATAGCGGAGAATGCCGATCCATTCTATGGTGCAGATCGCATAAAAAATAAATACGATACGATAAGGTTGGCGATTTAACTTCCCCGAAGCCATAACCAAGCCCAGGATACTTACAGCCAGTAAACTGATTCCATAAAAGCGAAGGTATTGGTGCAACAGTTCGCCATAGGGTCTGACATAGGATTGATAAAGATCCGTATAATTTCTTTGGATGGCTAGAAGTAAATAGGGTCGCGCAATCAGCCCTAATGCGAGAAAGCTGGTTACGCCAATTAAGGCGATTTTAATTTGATATTCAATCAGGTTATTGATTGCTTTAGGTGACTTAATATTTTTTTCTTTAAGATAAGTGAGTATACCTTGAATAATGAAGGTTAGAATGAGGGCAATTCCTGAATAGGCAAAATGCCTGCGCCATAAAAAGGCGAAGGTTAATAAAATTCCAATTAGAGGGATTTGCCACCCGTGTTTTAAGCGTGTATTTTTTAAGTAAATCCAAAGTGCCAGAGCGATAAATAGGGCGGCTCCCGTGTCTGGATACCCTCTTAATGTGAGTAACCAACTTCCGGGAATACAGAGGCTGAAAAAGACGGTTGACCAGAAAACGAAGGGGGGATTAATACGGATAAGTTGGGTAGCGATCGCGCCCATGGCTAAGGTGAAGGGAATTAAATAGGCGATCGCCAAACTGAGGATATAGCCTAATCGAGAGTCTCCAAATAGCCACAACCCTGGAATCAAGGGTAACGTATAGAGCTTATTATAACTTTGAGAAAAGGACGCTTGCAGTTCCTGCCAACCTATTAACCAAGATTGGCTAAAGGCGGTAAAACTTTCTTGGGCCCAAATTTGATAAGCGGCAAAATCCCAAAAGTGAAAATACTGTTCGCTGGAGACATAAAGAATTGTACCACTGGAAACGGTAATGACTAGAAGCATGAAACAAATGACGTGCCCCAACCATGGTTTAATACAATCAGGTTTAATCATGCCCCTAATTTATATCCCATAATTTGTTGTAAAAGATACATTGTAAATAAACATGGAACTGTTTGTCAAGCCAACCTATTCTTTTATTGTTCCGATTTACAATGAAGAAAACACGATTCCTGAGCTGTATAACCGTCTCCAGTCGGTGATGGAGCAATTAGAGGGACAGACGGAATTAATTTTGGTTAATGATGGCAGTACGGATGCTTCCTTGCGTTTATTGCGGGAATTGTATCAGAGGGACAAGCGGGTTTGTTATCTCAGTTTTGCCCGTAATTTTGGTCACCAAATTGCCGTAACTGCGGGTTTAAATTATGCGCGCGGTCAAGCGGTCGTGATCTTAGATGCAGACTTGCAAGATCCCCCGGAATTAATTCCAGAAATGTTGGAAAAATGGCAACAGGGCTATCAAGTGGTTTATGCCCAAAGAACCCGCCGACATCAAGAAAAAAAGCGGAAACGATGGACGGCTTACTTGTTTTATCGGATACTAAACTATCTATCAGAGGTGGAGATTCCCACGGATACAGGTGACTTTTGTTTGATGGATCGGTGTGTGGTGGATGTGTTAAATCAGATGCCAGAGCGCGATCGCTATATTCGAGGCTTGCGAGCTTGGATGGGCTTCCATCAAACGGCTATTTTATACGAGCGTAGCCCCCGATTTTCAGGTGAAGTCAAATACACCTTTACCAAATCCTTCTCCCTGGCGATTAATGGAATTGTGTCTTTTTCTAAGGTTCCCCTACGGCTATCCACGTATCTCGGTTTAGCGGCTGCGGCGATCGCCCTCTTCATGGCTGTACTCGTCCTCTATTGGCGCATCGTAGCCCCCACCGCACCCCTCACCGGGTTTGCCACCATTCTGATCGCCATCTTCTTTCTGGGAGCCGTACAACTCGTCAGCATCGGCATTCTAGGCGAATATATCGGCCGCATTTACGAACAAGTCAAAGGCCGTCCCCTCTATACCTTAGCGGAAATTCGAGGTTGGGAAAAGGGCGATCGCCAGGCATAGCGCTATACTAAATAAATTCAGTATTGAGGAAAAAAAACAATGTCGGTTCAATTAATAGATGAACAAGCACCTCAAACCGAAACCCTTCAAGAAGAAGTCATTCCTCTTCCACCCACCGATTTACCGTATGACGACGGAGAACCATTGGAAAGTAACCGCCATCGCATCGGCATGAATATCTTGATTGCGTCCTTGCACCAGGCTTATCAAGGACGCAACGATTACTATAGTAGTGGCAATATGTTCGTCTACTACAGCAGCGCCCAAGTGAGAAACAAAGACTTTCGCGGGCCGGATTTTTTTGTCGTCTTAAATGTAGATGGAACCCTAGAGCGCCGCAGTTGGATCGTGTGGGAAGAGCAAGGACGCTATCCTGATGTCATTGTCGAATTGATGTCACCCTCAACTGCCCAACAGGATCTCAATGAAAAGAAAAGGTTATATGAACAAACCTTTAGAACCAGCGATTATTTTGTCTACAATCCCTTTGACTCTAACTCACTACAGGGATGGCATTTAGGCGCTAACCGCAAGTATGAGGAAATTAGCCCTAATCAGCACGGGTGGTTATGGTGTCCAAGTTTGGAATTATGGTTGGGCACTTGGCAAGGGGAGTTGATGAAAGAAAATGCCCCTTGGTTGCGTTTTTACGATCCAGAGGACAATTTGGTCTTGTTACCAGAAGAAGTGGCTCTGCTAGAGCAAGAGAAGGCTGAGCGCGAACAAGAGAGGGCTGAGCGCGAACGCGAACGGGCAAATCAGGCTGAGTCGGAGCGCGATCGCGAACGGGAGAGGGCAAACCTAGCTGAAACCGTTGTTGAGGAACAAAATCAGAAGATTCAACAATTAAGAGAACACCTGCAACAACTGGGTCTCGATCCTGATAATCTCACCTGATATTATGTTTTAAGCTAGTCAGTTACACCCTCAATCAAATCGAGAATAGTTTTTGGTACATTACCAAAAAAGTCTTCAGAACCTTGAGTGATACTCTCTCCAAATAAACCCGCATAGTAAAGCCATCCTTCTGGACTTACGCTTACAGAAAGTATCCAACGAGGATGGCAATACCATTCCAAGGTGATATGGCCATCTGGCTCTGCATTGAATGATGGCAATGGATAAGTAATGGGTAAAGCAGCAACAACAGCCCAAGCATTTTCAAAAGTCTCTTTCTCGACAGGATGAGCATCATAACCATCCCAACCTGAAATTTGGCATTCATCCCATACATCGATTAACTCATTATATGCAGATTGCTTGCCAAAACTTACTGATGAATCAAGATGTTCAGCGGCCATATTTCTGATGATGAGTTATATTATTGTATTAAATCCGGTTAAACAGTTGTGATTGCGACCGCAGGAAAGCATTCGTGCTAACGCGCGCGCAAGCTTCGCTTTCATGTCCGCGAAGCGGAAACGCCAAGATTACCGGGATTGGCTAGATTGCTTCATTCCGCTTCGCTCGATTCGCAATGACATAGTGTAACTGATTATTCGGATTTGATATTACTCCTGCACTTTAAATTATGGGATTAATCAAGGATTAAAAGTGGGTAAGGTGGACAGGAGAAGAAGGCAATTCTATTCAAGTAGGGGCGGGTTATACCCAAATCTGCGATACCTACCAGTGAATTCCGTAAACCCGCCCCTATGCATAACCTAATTAATACTTCCGCTCCTGGGGTTCAAACTGGGTTAGGGTTACCGGGCGATACTGAACATCAATACCTGCGGCTGAATAAAACGCCAAAGAATGGTTGAGGAAGTTGGGATCGTCCCGTTGGGGAAAATCTTCCCGCGAATGTGCCCCCCGACTCTCTTTGCGGTTGAGAGCAGAGGTGAGAATCATGCGGCCAACCACCATAATGTTTTTCAGTTCTAGGGCTTCGATAATTTCGGTATTCCACAAAGATCCGCGATCGCCAAGATAAATCGTGCCATATTGCTGTTGCAACTCTTGCGTAATCTCTAACCCTTTTTCCATGGATTCTTGGTCGCGGAATACGCCACAATATTGGCTCATGGCATCTTGAAAGGCTTCCCGTAGGGGATTAATGCGCTGGTTTCCCGGTTGATCTAATAAGGCTTGCACTTGCTCTTGTGCCTCTTGCAGATAAGGGGTTTCCTCTAAACTGGGTAACTTGCGATCCTGGACATATTGGGCGATCGCCGCCCCCGTCCGTTTGCCATAAACCACGCATTCCAACAGAGAATTGCTTCCTAGACGATTTGCCCCATGCACCGACACACAGGCGCATTCTCCAGCCGCAAATAGGGCTTCGACAAACCCCTCCACCCCACTGCGTACCCGGCCATCCGTATCCACCGGAATCCCCCCCATAGAATAATGGGCTGTCGGACGCACGGGCATCGGTTCCTCCACCGCATCCACACCCACCAAGCGATGGGCTTCTTCCCAGCAAAACGGAATGCGGCTCATAATTTTTTCCCGGCCCATGTGGCGCAGATCCAAATGCACAAAGGGCCCTCCCGCGCTGCCATCCGTATGAATCCCCCGACCGGCGCGGATTTCCAGAGTAATAGCTCTAGACGTAATATCCCTGGGTGCTAACTCCATTTTGCTTGGCGCATACTGTTCCATGAAGCGATCGCCCTTACTGTTGCGTAAATAAGCCCCCTCGCCCCGGACTGCCTCAGAAATCAACACCCCAACTGGATATAATCCCGTCGGATGGAACTGTACAAACTCCATATCCTGAAGCGGTAAACCCGCCCTCGCCACCATGGCTAACCCATCTCCCGTCGAAGCAAAATCATTGGAAGTGGTATTAAACACCCGGCCGTAGCCCCCGGTCGCCAACATCACCGCCTTCGCTCGCACCACCTTTAAGCGACCATCCAGGATGTGGTACATTACCAAACCCTTCGCTTCCCCTTCTTCCAGGATCAAGCGCATCACATACCATTCCTGATAGACTTTTACCCCATAGCGGCGCAGATTATTCACCAACTCATGAAGGATTGCATGACCCGTTTTATCCGCAGCATAGCAGGTGCGACGATAGGAATGGCCCCCAAAAGCTCGTTGAGCGATGCGCCCATCCGGGAGACGGGAAAAGAGAACCCCCAAATGCTCCAAATCGATCGCCACATCCGGGGCTTCTTTCGCTAAAATTTCCACCGCATCCTGATCCGCTAAATAGTCGGAACCTTTCACTGTATCAAAGGCGTGAGCTTCCCAGCTATCCTCAGAATCCACATTCTTCAAGGTAGCTGCAATACCCCCTTGAGCCGCCACCGAGTGCGATCGAATCGGATGAGTTTTAGCCACTACAGCAACGTTCAGACTAGGATCGGTGCGGGCAATTTCCACAGCCGCACGACACCCGGCCAGTCCACCGCCAACAATGATTACATCATGCTCTAACATGGTTTGGTTGATCTTCTCCAACTGGGTCAAAAAACAGGCAATTAGTAGGGGCCCTTCGCCCCTACAACAATACCATTACGAATCCGGTTAACCGGCTGCTTGTGCTGGATTTTGGGATGCTCCTGCACGAGAGGAGCGTTTTTGCTGGCGCTCTTCAACCGGCATAAATTCAATATGGTTGAGTAAGGTCGTCACAAAGCTAAACAACAGAAATGGTAAAGAAAGAACGAGAATTAATCCCACCGTGGCTAAGGCATAAACCGGACTCCCTGCACCCATTAAGGCCAAGGCGGCTGCTAAACTGATGAAAATTACAATTAACCAGACAATGATTTGTCCGTAGATATCTCCAAAGGAGAGGGTGCAATGGAGGCGATAGCTCTGTTGATCGTTCATAAGTTGGTATTGGGGAAAGTTAACATTATTTTAATGAACTAGGGTAAAGGCAGTAGAGGACTTTGGGGCATTTCTCAATAGTTTTCAAAGACTTGCAACATTTTGTTACGTTACCTGCCCCAGATTTAAGATTTAACTACAAATTGATTTCGCCCTTGTTCCTTAGCTTCATATAACGCTTCATCCGCTAGAGCAATCAAGCTTTCTTTAGATAGTTGTGCTGTAGGAACCAAGGTGGCAATCCCCAAGCTAATCGTCACGGTTGAAGAAACTTTCGAGCTTTCATGGGGAATTTGCAAATCTTCCATTTTGGACTGAATTAACTGGGCAACCACTTTCGCCCCGTCTTCTGACGTATTCGGAAGGAGGACAACAAATTCTTCTCCTCCATAGCGAGCAACAACATCACTAGCGCGTCGGACTGAATGTTGAATGGCTCGAGCAACTTGAATCAGGCAGTCATCCCCCGCTTGGTGTCCATACGTGTCATTATAGAGCTTAAAGTAATCCACATCACATAAAATGATGGATAGGGGTAAGCCATCGCGCTTTAAACGTAACCATTCTTGATAGAGACATTCATCAAATTGACGACGGTTTGCAACTTTGGTTAAGCCGTCTGTATTGGCAAGTTTATGCACCTCATCGAGCATTTTACGCAGTTCAAACACAGATTTTTTTCGGTCAGTGATATCCCGAAAGTTCACGGATAAGCCATCCCCTAGTTTGACCGCAATAACATGAAACCAAGCCCGTTCTGTTTGATAATCGTAGGGAAACTCTAATTCTACATTTCTACCCGTTTCCACTACACTCACATAATGATCGAATAAGCTTCTTAGATTAGGACTTTTGATTTCTTGAAGCCAAGATTTCCCCACTAGATTAACTGTTTTTATATGAAAAAAGTAGGCAGAAACTTGATTGCAAACAATCCATTCAAAATCAACAATACTACCGCGCTGATCTCGGATGGACTGAAACGCCATAATCCCGTCCATAGAACTATTGATAATACTTTCTAACAGGGATTGAGATTGTTGCAATTTTAGGTTGGCTTGATCGGCTTTTTCTACGGCTTCTATCAATAAATTTGTCCCCGAATCGACTTTATCTAATAAGCGTTTATTTTCCTCTTGGATTGATTCCATGATTTGAGAGCCATAATCGGATAGCCTTTGCGCACGATTGATTAATCTATCCAGAGGATCGACGATGGATTTATTCCAACTTTTAAAGTGCAAGTTTCCATAAAGAGCTTCTTCTACGTTCTGGCTCAACTGATTGAGAACATAGCTCACCTTATAAAGGCAGAACCCTCCCCAAGTTATGGCGATTAATAACGCAGATAAATTAATCAAGAGGTGATTGCGAAAATTGATTTGTACGGTTTTAAATATTTGTTGTTCCGGGACTATGATAGCGATCCACCATTGCTGCTCGCCAGGCCAATGATAGGGAGAACTTAAAATCCAATAGTTTTGTTTATTGTGGTTAATGATTTGCAGTCGATCGCTGGATGGATTCTGGAGATGATTTTGAATTTCAGGCACTAAATCGGAGTCGAGAGCGTTTTGTTTCTCAGAAGTCAATGCAGAGTGATTTAAGAGGTTTAGCTGTGGATCAAAAACAAGAATATTTGCGGAAAAATTCCTAGATTTTTCTTGAATATAATCAAGAAACAAATCGAGGTTAAAATCTATTCTACTGACCGCAACTAATTCTTGTTCAGTGTTGTATAAAGGTTGCTTGAGTTGCAGATGGACAGAGTTCTTAGCGTGGGAAGAGGATGGTATAATAGTTATTGTCGGGTTTTCTTCAATTAAGCTGTTTTTATACCAAAATTCTTGGCGCACATCATAGGGAGTAGAAGCAGCCTGGATTTGCTCTTGGATTTCACCTCGATCGTTGAGACGATAGGACAATAAACGTTGCTCTGTTTCACGATTAGCTTGGGTACAAATTGTTTCACCATTTTCTGTACGATGAATAGCGAGTAGGTCTCCGCTATCGTGTAATCCTAAATAAATACCTTGAAGGTGGGGAAAACTGTTGAGGAAGGGCCAAAAACAGTTTTGATTGGATAAGGCACTCTCATCATCTAAGGGAAGGGTGGGATAGGAGTTGAGTAGCTCTTGAGGAAAATCGAGATTAAGGGTGAGTCTTGTTTCTAGGCTATCGGCTACTTCCTGCATCCATTGCAGGGATAATTGTTGGACTAACTGATGGTTTTGGCGCAAGGAGAGCCATCCGGTGAGTGTCATTGCCACTAGGATAGGCAATACGACAGGCACGAGAATATAGATGGATAAAGGAACCGTTTTAGGGGGGTGAAAAAAACGATCGGCCATTAGAATTGGCTCCCTGTGCTAAATCATGCAAACCCTGAGTTAATCTTATATCTTCTACCTGCTTTATGTAAGAGGTCTATTGTACTGAGTGCTGGCCCTGAGATTATAGAAGATTATCGCAAAGGAGGTAATTCCAGGGAGAATAACCCTAAGTGACCTTTACGAAAGTCGGTGAGCAGTTGACAAGCAGCGCGTTCTAAATCTCCGAGGTATTTGGTTTGGGCGAGGGTATGTAAATAGTCTTCACTAGAGAGGTTTGCAGACTCGACTTCATAGCGCGATCGCAGTTTATCCAAGGTATTAACATGGGTATTCAGTTGGTACAATAAGTCCAAAAGGGCGATCGCCACCCGCTGATTATCATAACTGGCTTCACCAATATCATCACAAATGGCTAACTTCACCGCATCTCGTTGATCTTCTAACCGCGCTGGAATTACTCCAGGAGCATCTAATAACTCAATATCAGCAGAAATTTTAATCCAGCGTAGTTGCCGAGTTATCCCTGGACGCGCAGCACTGTGAACCACTTTACGGTTCAAGAGCCGGTTAATTAAGGCCGATTTTCCCACATTGGGAAATCCCACCACCACGGCTCGCACGGGACGCGGACGCATTCCTCGGTTACGTCGGCGTTCATTCATCGCTGCACCAGCGGCGATCGCCGCTTGGGTCACTTCTCGAATTCCCTTACCCAATTTAGCATTGGTAAAATAGGGCTTCTCTTGGCGATCGCTAAACCACTGCAACCATAAATCTTGCATCTCTGGAGAAATCATATCCATCCGGTTCAGCACCAGCACTCGCTCCCGACTCCCCACCCACTCCTTCAGTTTCGGGTGTTGTGTCGTCAGGGGAATACGAATATCCCGAACATCTAAGACCACATCAACCCGTTTGAGTTGTTCGGCTAGAGAACGTTCTGCCTTAGCAATATGTCCGGGATACCATTGAATCATAATCAGAATGAGAAAATCAGGAACATTAGGGAATAATCAAGACGGGACAAGGAGAAAGGTTAATCACCTGATTGGTAATACTATCCTTTGGCCCTTCTTCCGTCAGACCAACACCCCGACTTCCCATGATAATCAGCTTGGCATCTATTTCATCGGCGACATCGCAGATCGTAAAGGCTGGGTTCCCTTGCCGTTCCAGGATTTGAGCCTCAATTCCATTCTTAGAAAAGCCAGTTTGGACTTTATTTAAAAGTTCAGCAATTTGCTCATGGGAGGTCATCGGGTCTCTAGAGGCATTCTCTTCAGTGGTCTCACTCTCCAGGACAGAAAGTAAAATCAGATGAGAGCCATAGGTTTTGACAATATCCATCACCACCTCAGTGGCGGCTAAGGTTTCTTGGCTTTTGTTAATCGGAAACAGAACAGTCTTAAACATGGGTCTTACCTCCGAGACACGGACTCCTATACAATGTGGACGATGGCGTAATCAACAACATAACGAAAAATTTTTTGAAGGAGGTTTATCCTGTGCCCAAGAAAACGATCGCCAATTTGTTGGCTTCTGATCTCTCTGGTAAGAAGGTACTGATGCGGGCGGATTTCAATGTCCCCATTGATAATGGGTCTATCACTGATGATACTCGTATCCGTGCCGCTCTCCCTACCATACAGGATTTGACGGGCAAGGGGGCTAAAGTTATTTTAACCTCTCACTTCGGCCGACCCAAGGGAAAAGTGAATGAGTCCATGCGTTTGACTCCAGTCGCTCAACGGCTATCTGAACTTCTGGGTAAAGAGGTGAAGAAAACGAATGATTGTATTGGTGATGAAGTGGCTGCTGCGGTTGCCAGCATGAACGATGGCGATGTGGTGCTACTGGAAAATGTGCGCTTCCATGCTGGAGAAGAAGCAAATGACCCAGAGTTTGTCAAACAGTTAGCTTCTATTGCCGATCTTTATGTTAATGATGCCTTTGGAACGGCTCACCGGGCCCATGCCTCTACGGAAGGGGTGACTAAATATCTGAAGCCTTCAGTTGCTGGATTTTTGATTGAGAAGGAACTTCAGTATCTGCAAGCGGCGATCGAAAGTCCCCAACGACCCTTAGCAGCTATTATTGGTGGATCGAAAGTATCGAGCAAGATTGGTGTTATTGAAACCCTATTGGAAAAATGCGATAAGCTCCTGATTGGTGGGGGCATGATCTTCACGTTCTATAAGGCGCGGGGACTGAATGTCGGTAAGTCTTTGGTGGAAGAAGATAAGCTAGAGTTGGCAAAATCTTTGGAAGCGAAGGCGAAAGAACGGGGTGTAGACCTGTTATTACCCACAGATGTAGTGTTGGCTGATAATTTTGCTGCTGATGCTAACTCCCAAACGGTCAGTGTCGATGCGATTCCTGATGGTTGGATGGGACTCGATATTGGCCCGGATTCGGTGGAAACCTTTAAGGCGGCTTTAGCCGATTGTAAGACGGTGATCTGGAATGGGCCAATGGGTGTATTCGAGTTTGAGAACTTTGCTAAGGGTACAGAGGCGATCGCTCGCTCCTTGGCTGAACTGACTAAAACCGGTGCTTCCACTATTATTGGAGGGGGTGATTCGGTTGCTGCTGTGGAAAAAGTTGGCGTTGCCGATCAAATGAGTCACATTTCTACTGGTGGTGGCGCAAGCTTGGAACTGCTCGAAGGTAAGGAACTTCCCGGTATTGCTGCTTTAGATGAAGCATAATTTAGCTGGGGAACAACGGGTAAATTGCCCGATCCTGTAAGTGTTGTTGATCCTCCCTTTTCCTAAGTTGCAGGAAAGAGAGGGTCAATGCTTTTCAATCTGTTCAGTTGTTCCTTACTAATTGAATAATTCCTGTAAATAATAATACTATAACAAGAGCATTTAAGATAAAAACTAAATTTAATTATCACAGCCTATGGGTTTAAGGCGATCGCCCCCAAATCCTAGCCGGCATTGCTTTAGAGTTAACCATGGAGGAGATCTTTGGCTGGTTGAAACTCAATTAAGCAGGCGATCTCTCCTATCTGCACTCTCCCAACTCCAAATAGCCTTTTGCCCAGAGCTATGAAGATACCAGAAGATGCAATCATTCCCGATCCTAAATTAACTCAATATCTCTTGATCTTGAAACAGAGAAATGACAAATCCAAATATTTAGCCCAAGGAGGATTTTACTTAGAAAACTGGCAAGACTTAAAAACGGCTCTTCAAAAATTCATTAAAGCCAATGAAGCCAAGGAAGATA
>NZ_CEZBFX010000046.1:0-36206 GCF_982964205.1 Roseofilum sp.
ACAACTCGAATCTACGATCAACAATGTACCTCATAGCAGCGCTTCGCGCTGTATCAGATTTTTTGGCTCATGCTACACCGTATCCCTAAAAAGATTAAATCGGGGTCAAAATGAAGATGAGAGTACAATTGAGGAAACTGTTGGATCAGGACTTTCGTGAGTAATTCGCCGTCCCCACCTGTGAGAAGAATAGGACTTTGGGGATAGTGGTTGTGCCAATTTTGAATAAAATCGCGCAAACCAGCTAAGACGGTATACAGAATACCACTGGCGATCGCCTCTTGCGTCTCCAAACTCCAGCGTTTGGGCAGTTGCTCAGATAGATTGATTTGGGGTAAGGTGCGGGTATGTTCGGCTAATAGACGGGTTTGCAAACCTAATCCAGGTAAAATTGCGCCACCAACTAAATGGCGATCGCTATCTGCTCCAGTTAAGGTTAATGCCGTTCCTCCATCAATGACTAATACCGGCCATCCCCATTTTACTCCCCCACCAACAACCGCTAAACCGCGATCGATGCCAAATGTGGGGTACATGCCCTTCAGAGGTAAATCTGCTAACTCAATCACATGGGTTGGCGAATAGGATGTCCAGAGGGGCGTAACTTCGGGGATTACGGATGCAATCCACAAGGGAAGAGTATTAAAGAGTCTTGAATAAAATTTCTCCTTGAGAGGACATCCGTCCAAGATCTGCTCTGGAATCCTTCCCTGTTCTAGTTCAGGGATGATTTTCTCTATTTCATTGACGGATAAACTGGCTGTATTCCAGCAAGAGAGCAATGAGTGGCGATCGCCTAATCCCCAATGAAATCGCGAGTTTCCCATAACCAATGCTAACCACACCACCGTTAACTCCCCTTCCGATTGAGCGCAAAGTTGCTAGAATGATGGGCATAATGGGACATTTTTCCATTTATGCCATTATTCTTAAATAACATTGCCCTTATTTTGAGTCCATGGTCTTAGAAACACAATCGATCGCAGGTTTCACCTTCCCTTTACTCGGATCTCTGTTCTCTTTTTTACCGATTGATTCCCTTTTTTCCACTCAGGGAATTATGGTAATGTTGCTCATGGCCTATGCTGGAGCGATGTGGATGTTCCTCACCAGTGCTCCTAAAGTCTATACAATTATGGTATCGGACTTAGAGATTGCTAGAACATTATACGAAGATTTACTGCAATTACCAGAAGCCGATGTACCGCTTCATTATTATTATAATTACGAGCAAACCTTGGGAACTACAGGTTTAGATCCGCTCTATCTCTCCCCAGGAATAACGCAAACGGTGCAAAAAGATATCCCGGAAGGACTGTGGTATCAATTGAAAAAAAATGCCCAACTGCATGTAATTTCTGGGGCAAGTTTAGGCCATAACGATCGCCAACGCCATGTTTGTTTCGATCGCGATTGTTTAGAACAGGTGTTAATGCGGGTACAATTGCGAGGAGTAAAGAATAAAATTCGCCGCAATAAACCCTTGAATTTTTTGGTGAAAGACCTCCACGATCGTGTAATTGAAATTACGGAAATTTCTAATTAATCCTGTCCCTATTTTAAGATCATTATGACCCAATTCGTCACTTTATTGGTCGTCGTTGCTGTCGGAGTTGCGGTAACGATTCAAGCTCAAGTTATGGGTATTTTAGAACAGAAAATCGGTGTATTTGATAATATTGTGATGACCTATGCGGGAGGGGGGCTGCTCATTTTAGCGATCGCCCTATTGCGTACCGTATTGGCAGGGTATAGCTGGAACAATTATGGCCTCTTACCCGGATATGCTATTGTGCCGGGAATCTGCGGTTTAGTGATTGTGGGTGGTATTTCCTATTGTGTATCGCGGGTCGGTCTTTTGGCGACTTTTTCCTTGAGTTTAGCCATTCAATTTTTTCTCGGTTCCCTGTTGGATAGCTACGGCATCGGACTTGACCCCCGTCCGATGACCTTATCCCGTTATTTGGGGGTAGGACTGGTGCTTGCGGGTGCAATTTTGTTTATGAAAAAATGAGGTGAATGATCTAAACTGGGAAGCGATCGCTAATTTCAATCAATGCACTACGGATACCCGGTTCTGCCATGGAATGACCGGCATCAGCAATGACCTGAAATTCAGCTTCCGGCCAAGCTCGATGGACTTCCCAAGCCGTTTTCATCGGACAAACGAGATCGTAGCGTCCTTGGACAATGGCAGTGGGGATCTGGCGAATGCGATCGAGACTTTGAAAGAACCAATCTTCACTATCAAAAAAGCCGAGATTGATAAAATAATGGCATTCAATCCGAGCAAAAGCATCCGCAAACCTATCATCAGCAAACTTTTCCATTAAATTCAGATCCGGAAAGAGCTTGCTGGTACTCGCTTCCCACACTGACCAGGCTTGAGCCGCTTCCCGTCTGACTTGTAGGTCATCACTGGTCAGTCGTCGATAATACGCAGATAAAAAATCATCTTGCTCTTCGAGTGGAATGGGTTTAACATACTCTTCCCAAGCATCAGGGAAAATATAACTGGCTCCTTCCTGATACAGCCAGTTTAATTCTTGGGAGCGCAATAAAAAGATGCCTCGCAGAATTAATCCTTGACAGCGCTCTGGATGGCTTTGAGCGTAGGCTAAAGATAGAGTACTCCCCCAACTCCCACCAAATACAACCCATTGTTCGAGACCTAAATGGCTGCGTAAGCGTTCAATATCGGCAACTAAATCCCAGGTGGTATTATCTTGTAATTCTGCATGGGGGGTACTTTTACCGCATCCCCGTTGATCGAAGAGAATAATACGCCATTTCTGGGGATTAAAATAGCGGCGATAATCGGGTAAAGATCCCCCTCCTGGTCCCCCATGTAAGACCACTACAGGAGGGCCTTCTGGATTGCCCGATTGTTCATAATAGAGGGTATGTAAGACACTGACAGATAAATAGTCTTGGTTATAGGGTTCAATGGGGGGATAAAGCTCTCTCATGCGATGGTAATTGGTAACTTAGGGAATTGGATTAGTATGGAAACTAAAGTCAGGCTGAAATTGTCCTGAATGATTAGATTTTAATTCCATTGTACTGATGAAATCCTGGATAGCCATTTTTGCGATCGCTCTGACCTCTCCCTTGATCTCCCTTCCAGGTTGGGGGGCAGAGCGCGTTGTCTTTAAGTATTCTGTCTTTCGGCGATCTCTCTCTGTCGCAGAATTAACCACGTTTGCTGAAACTGGAGAAATGACTCCTGCTCTGCAACGCAACTTACAAACCCTCGGGCAAAACCCTGAAGATTTTCGTACCCTGTTAACTGCACCCATCAGTGTTGATGTTGTATTTCTCGATAGAGCTTTAAATAGCACCATCGGGCGTAAAATTCTGGATCGGGTAGCGGAAATTGTCCATACACCTTCCCAAGGTGCAAATACTCAAGCACTCCGAGCTGCTTTAATTTTATCGGCTAGTGAAGATGGCGAAATTACATTATTGGAAACCCTGCAAAAATACCCAACACCGGAAATCGAAGTTGAAGGGGCACGGCTCATAGAAGCTTACAACGAATTGAATCGATTTGCTAAACCTGCCCAAATTTTGATCGATTTATTCAAATAAGGGCAATCTATGGAAGCGATCGCCCCCATGTTAACGTATTCTTCAAATTTCGACCCAGATTTAGTAAATCTAGCTACTGTCTTGCCCGTAATCTCATTGGTAATCTAGAGTATGCATTTAATTATGCAATCAAAATATCTTGTAGCAGTAGATTTCTGAGCTGAACGTCCTGTAACTGTTAATACTCAACTGTTACACCCTCCTATCTTTGACAAATGTCAGGGTTTTCTGTATTTTAATCTGACATGCTGATGGTTGCATAACTCAGAAGTTACAGGATACATCATCAATACCAGATAGCTTCAATGTTCCTGATTATTGTCCAAGGATAGGATGAAACCTTGATTAAAACCGATTTCCTCATTAATTCCCTTTGCCAATTTTTCCGGCTTGTTTGGGGATCGCAGACCCTTATTCTTCCAAGACAAACTTCAAAGCAACCATTATATTTACCTCGTCAACTGGCGATCGCTATACTGTGCATTTGCCTACTTCCTATCACTCTCAACCTGATGGGAGTAGATTTTGGTACTTATCCCCCAGAACTCGATCTAGAAGCAGCAACTAGCCTAACTTCTAACCAACTGATCGATACTCTACACCATACCCTATCCGGAAGTTTTACCCATACTATCTTGGAATGGAGTGCTTTTTGTGCAGCCCTATTTACCGTAGTTCTGGCCTTTGCCCACTTCAAAATTCACCAAGACGTAACCACCCCTGTTCTTGGAATCACCCTCTTCTTTGCTGGGGTCATGGATGCATTCCATACCCTAGCAGCCGATCGCCTGATACCAGCCGTTGCTGATAACCACAACCTTATCCCCTTCACTTGGGCCATTTGCCGTCTATTTAATGTGCTCATTGCGTTAGCTGGAGTTAGCCTCTTACTTCTCCCCAACGCTCAACGTTGGCAACGTAAATTTCATGTCGTTATTGCTATCAGCTTCATCTTTGGTCTCATTGCTTACCAAATTATCTACCTCTGCGCCACCAGCAATACCCTTCCAGAAACCATGTATCCTGGCACTCTCTTCACCCGGCCCTGGGATCTGATTCCTCTCATCCTATTTTTGCTCGGTGGTTTCTGGATTTATCCGCAGTTCTACCAAAAATATCCTAGTCTGTTTTCCCATGCCCTCATTATTAGCACCATCCCTAATGTGGCAACCCAACTCCACATGGCCTTTGGTTCCACTGCCCTATTTGATAATCATTTTAATATCGCCCACTTTCTCAAAATCATTGCTTATCTCGTTCCTTTAACCGGACTGATCCTTGATTATATTCATACCTATGATCAATTAGAAGAAAATAACCAAATCCTCAACAGCGAAATTATTCAACGGCAACAAATTGCTGAAAAATTACAAAAGTCAGAAACTCGCCTGAGATCTAAAAATCAACAACTGAACCAGACCTTAGACAAACTGCGAAACACCCAAGCTCAACTGATTCAAACCGAAAAAATGTCTAGTTTGGGTCAGATGGTTGCTGGACTCGCCCATGAAATCAATAATCCTGTGAATTTTATTTATGGCAACCTACGCCACACCGAAATTTATATTCAGGATTTATTAGAACTCTTATATCTTTATCAAAAACATTATCCGCAGCCTAATTCAGAGATTGTCAATTATATTCATGATATTGATCTCTCATTTCTAGAGCAAGATTTACCCAAAATGCTTGACTCGATGAAACAAGGATCGGAACGGATTAAAAATCTAGTCATTTCCCTAAGAAATTTCTCGCGCTTAGACGAATCAGACTTAAAAACCGTCGATCTTCATGAAGGCTTAGACAGTACCCTCGTCATGTTAGATCATCGTTTGAGATCGGGGATTTCTGTAACTAAGAACTACCATACTTTACCCTCAGTTGAGTGCTATCCCGCCCAACTCAATCAAGTCTGGATGAATTTAATCGTCAATGCTATAGATTCTTTCCAGGAGCATCCAGAGATTCAGCATCCTCATTTAACGCTTTCTACTGTTTGCGTAAATGAGGATCAAGTGCAAGTAATAATTATAGATAATGGCGTGGGAATTCCCCAAGATATTCAAGCTCAAGTATTTGATCCCTTTTTCACAACCAAACCTGTGGGTTCGGGAACCGGTTTAGGATTATCCATTAGTTACCAAATTATTCAACAGCATAATGGAGATATTCGCCTGTTTTCTCAGAGTGGACAAGGTACAGAAGTACGGGTAACTCTTCCAGTTACACCACTTTGTACTAGGGAATAGGGAGTCATCTCTGTGTCTGTAATACAGCACTTTGCTTGCGTTATGAAACACAAGCTTGAATCCTCTCTCTCCATGTACCACAACCCTATTCCCTATTCCCCAGCGCAAAGCGCTGTTAAGGATGTATATAGACGAACCAACCCATTAGTGTAACCAGAAAGCCAATGCTAAATACAATGGTCAGGACATAAAGTTGGCCAATCCCCACTGAACTATACTTTAAACCTTCTCCACTAAACAGGGTAACCACACCTACGAGGTTGACTAAACCATCAATGATATAGCGGTCGAACCAAGAAGTAAGTCGAGCTGATTGTTCTACAGCAAAGACAACGGTCATGCGATAGAGGCGATCGATATAAAAATCATACGCTAGTAGATCTTGGATAAATTTAAGCGGTTTGATAATTGACCGAGCTAATGTTCTGGGTAGGGGAATGATGGCACCAATTAGACATCCGGCTAAACCTGACATAATCACCAGAATAACCGTAATTTTGTGAACATAACCCCAATTGGGAATTAGGGATAATTGATGTAAGAGCCAGGGACAGACTAAGGTAATGATGATTAAACTCACCATAGGTACAGCCATGGGCCAAGCCACTTCAGGTGCCCGTCGGCTTTTGGGTTGGGTGTCTCCAGCAAAGACGAGGCGATAAACGCGTGTTAAATTCAGGGCACTCAAAGCATTGACTAAGAGCAGGACGACCAATAACCAAGGTTCGTAGTACCAAAAGTTATCCGCACCCAAGCGCAAAGCCCAAAAACCACCGAGGGGTAAAATTCCGACTAAACCTGCACTACCAACCAGAAATGAAGTGGTGGTCACTGGCATTTTCGACTGTAGTCCCCCTAGCTCGGTTAAGTCTTGGCTATTGGTGGTGAGGATAATCGAACCAATACTCATAAACAATAAGGCTTTGGCGATCGCATGGGCAAACAGTAGCATCAGCGCGAAGCCTGTCCACTGCGTTCCCACGGCAATAAATACCAATCCCAAATAAGCGCTCGTGCTGTGCGATAGAGCGCGTTTAATATCCACTTGTGCTAAGGCGACCAAAGACGAGCCGATCGCCGTTAAAATACCAATGACGACTAACGTAGCAGAAGCCACTGGAGAGAGGGCTAAAATCGGTTGTAGCTTGATTAATACATAAGCACCACAGGCTACCACTACCGAATTCCTCAAAATCGAAGCCGGGTTTGGCCCTTCCATGGCCTCATCTAACCACATATGTAAGGGGAACTGGGCACATTTTCCTGTTGGCCCTGCAATCAAAGCTAACCCTAGGAGAGTGGCAAACCAGGGGGATAATTCAGCCGTTTCAGCCCAGATATAGAGGCGATCGAAATCCAAGGTTCCTGCGGTTGTTCCCAAAGCCACCAAACCCATGAGTAATAAAATATCACCCACTCGCTTGGTCAGAAATGCATCTCTTGCCGCCGTAACCACCAAAGGTTGGGCATACCAAAAGCCCACTAAGAGATAGGTCGATAGGGTCAACATTTCCAGTAAACCATAGGTCAGCAAGAGAGAGTCACTCAGGGCAATTCCACTCATCGCTGCTTCAAAAAAGCCCATCATGGCAAAGAAACGTGCCAGTGCCCAATCTTTTTCTAGATATCCCAGAGCGTAGAGTTGCGATAATAGACTTAATCCCGTAATTAAGGACATTGCCCCTAAACTCACGGCAGAAATGGTCAAGGTTAGGGAAAAATCAATATCAATCACCTTTAACCAGTGAAAAACAATTAAATGAGGTTCTCTATCCCAAACCAGATTAAAGACAATTAATCCATGCACAAAGGCCAAAACTGTCATCAGCAGATTAAAGTAGGCTGCTGGTCTAGGCCCAGTACGACGCACCATCCGAGTTGACCAAGGCAAGGTGAGAATGCCTCCGATCAAACCATAGAATGGAATGTACCAACTTGTTTCTAGGAAATATTCAGACATAGGTTACGTTAATGGTCTAATTGGCTGTATTTTAATAATTTGGTTAAACTTTTAATCTGAGTTTCTTGACATTTGCAGACTCTTGATACCTGCCTTACCTTACAGCTAAGGGATGATCCCATCCCTTAGCCTACCCCAAAATGCTGTTGCGATCGTGTGGCTCATCACTGGCACAATAATTGTCCCCTGCCAACTACATTAAGTATATTTACATATCTTATCTCGTGAATTAAGTTGGTCTATCATTGTATCTTAAGTTTTTTAATAAAAAATTAATTTCTGTTAAGGCATCACAAAAGTTAATTACTCAAATCAAGGGTTATTATGATTAATTCTATTGCCAGGAGAGTCATGCTTCCCATATCCTTAATAGAGAAGCAAAAAACTATTTTGCTTTCCTAGGAAAATTGGGTGTCCTAGTGCTATCTTTCGCTTTTTCAGATCAGGAGATTAACAATGCCCATAGCCGTTGGAATGGTAGAAACATTAGGCTTTCCTGCCGTCGTCGAAGCTGCTGACGCGATGGTAAAAGCTGCTCGTGTGACCCTTGTTGGATACGAAAAAATTGGGAGTGGTCGGGTAACCGTCATTATCCGGGGAGATGTATCGGAAGTTCAAGCTTCAGTAGCTGCGGGGATTGAATCCGCCAAGCGGGTTGATGGAGGAGAAGTTTTATCGACTCACATTATTGCCAGACCCCACGAAAACCTAGAGTATGTTCTTCCCATCCGTTATACCGAAGCGGTGGAGCAGTTCCGAAGCTACTAGTACCGTTGAAAGCCAAAACAGGACGAAGTTGAGTTAGCAATTATTACTCAACTTCACCCTCATACTTACCCATCTCCATTGAAAACATTAGGAGTTTTGAATCAATGTCAATTGCAGTTGGAATGGTAGAAACCCTAGGTTTTCCTGCCGTTGTAGAAGCAGCCGACGCAATGGTAAAAGCCGCTCGCGTCACCCTGGTTGGATATGAGAAAATTGGTAGTGGTCGAGTAACCGTGATTGTTAGAGGCGATGTATCGGAAGTACAAGCTTCTGTTGCTGCTGGGGTAGATAATATCAGGCGCGTCAATGGAGGAAAAGTCCTTTCTACCCATATCATTGCTCGTCCCCACGAAAACTTGGAGTATGTACTCCCCATTCGTTACACCGAAGACGTACAACAATTTGCCGAAAGTACTAATGCTATTCGGTCAAGTCGTTCGTAAGGATCTGATATTCGATCCATGCAAGTTGCTAAAGTTTGTGGCACAGTCGTTAGCACCCAAAAAGATCCGAGTCTTAGAGGGTCTAAGTTTTTGCTGTTGCAGTTGATAGATGAGCAAGGCCGCCTTCTTCCTGAATATGAGGTAGCCGCAGATCCAAGTGTGGGAGCTGGGTTAGATGAATGGGTTCTGGTGAGTCGTGGTAGTGCAGCTCGCCAAATTGAAGGAACCCAAAATCGTCCTATAGATGCAACCGTTGTCGGAATTATTGACACGGTAACCGTGGGAAATTCACGAATCTATAGCAAAAAAGATACCTATTAATGTTCAGTCCTCAAGGGTCAGGGTTGGTCGAGGGCGGTATGCATTGTATCTATCTCAGTTTAATCAATCAGAACCCTTTTGAGGTCGGATAACATCCGAAACTCGACCCAATTAACCCCATGACACCAGAGACAAAATCGCTATAGGAGGAAAATCATTATTATGGTTGTGCTTAACCAGACACGGAGCAGTGCGGCTCCCCCCACCCCTTGGTCGAAGGACTTAGCGGAACCGCAAATTGATAGTAGTGCTTATGTCCACTCTTTCTCGAATCTAATTGGTGATGTCCATATTGGAACGAACGTCTTAGTAGCGCCCGGCACGTCTATCCGAGCTGATGAAGGCGCTCCTTTCTATATTGGAGATTATACCAATGTACAAGATGGGGTAGTTATTCATGGTCTAGAAGAAGGCCGAGTGGTTGGGGATGATGGCCAGAAATATTCCGTTTGGATTGGTAATCATTCTTCTATTACCCACATGGCCCTGGTACATGGGCCGGCCTACGTGGGAGATAATTGTTTTATTGGTTTCCGCTCTACAGTCTTCAACGCCAGAATTGGTCACGGATGCATCGTAATGATGCACGCTTTGATCCAAGATGTGGAAATTCCCCCAGGTAAGTATGTGCCTTCTGGATCAATTATTACCAATCAACAGCAGGCCAATCGCCTGCCAGATGTGCAAAAAGGTGATGTGGCTTTTGCCAGCCATGTGGTAGGCATTAATGATGCCCTCAGAGCTGGGTATCGATGTGCCGACAATATCGAATGTATTACGCCCATTCGCCATGAATCGGGCGACTCATTGGGCAACTCTAGTAATGGTCAAACCCAAAGTAATATGACAACTCTTAATTCAGAAACCGAAACCCAAATTAAACAGTTACTCGCCCAAGGCTATAAAATCGGGGCAGAGTATGCCGATCAACGCCGTTTCCGGACTAGCTCTTGGAAGAGCTGCCCGGTAATCGATTCAAATAATACTACAGCCGTATTGTCAGCAGTTGAATCTTGTATGGCAGAGCATGGAGGTGAGTATGTGCGCCTGATTGGTATCGATCCAAAAGCAAAACGGCGTGTCCTAGAAACGATTGTTCAAAAACCAGGTGACCAACCCGGTACTGCTAGCACTAGTACTCCAGCCACCTCAAGAGTTCCAATAAGTCAAAATGGTTCATCCTCGAATGGTGCAGGCGTGGCTGCTGATTTGAACTCAAAAGTAAAACAATTGGTTAATCAAGGATACCGCATTACAACGGAACATGCGGATAAACGACGCTTCCGTACCAGTTCCTGGCTTACCGGTGCTCCGATTACGGGAACCAGTCCCACAGCCGTTTTGAATGGCATTGAAGCGGTGTTGAGAGATTGTGAAGGGGAATATGTACGCTTGATTGCGGTTGACCCCAATGCTAAACGCCGGGTTTTAGAAGAAGTGATTCAGCGACCGGATGGTAGGGTGGCTCCGAGTAGTAATGGTGCGTCGAGTATCGCTACTTCTCCAGATCCAGTAGCTCGCGCTAGTAGTTCGGTAGCAGTAGATTCTGGAAAACTGAGTGCTGAGGCGATCGAGCAAGTGCGTGCCTTGCTGGCCCAAGGCTACAAGATTGGTACGGAACATGCAGATAAACGACGCTATAAAACGGGATCTTGGAAGAGTTGTACCCCAATTGAATCGAGCCGTGAGTCAGATGTGATCGCTGGTTTGGAAGCTTGCCTGGCTGAACATGCAGGGGAATATGTACGGATGTTGGGTATCGATACGACGGCGAAACGGCGCGTAGCTGAATCGGTGATTCAACGCCCGTAAGTCCTGATTTAATAGACTTCTTGCAGAAGTCAGGCTAGCAATGGTCATAAAAATAGATGATGACTGCATTAGTATTGACTGGCTATCAACTTATGCAAGGGGTCTAATTTACTGAAGAGAATCAGCAGACGGAAAAAATGGGGGAGGGTTTTCTCCTCTAAGAAATGGATTTCGGACTGAGGTTCGATCTAGAAATGTGCTGCAACGATGAGGTTCAATAGTATTATGGCGGTTATGCCTTGGCAACCTCTTCATAACCAAAAGTCTTGTATTGATGGGGAGGTGAGCATTGACCCTAGCGCGGTGGTAGCTCCTGGTGTGGCACTGATCGCGAATCCTGAAAGTCGGATTGCGATCGCGGCAGGTGCTTGTATTGGTATGGGGGTGGTTCTCCATGCTGATGGGGGAACCTTAAGGGTTGAGGAAGGAGCAATCTTAGGTGCAGGAGTCTTAGTGGTGGGTTCGGGAACCATTGGCGCTAGGGCTTGTATAGGACCGGTTTCAACGGTGTTTAATTGCTCAGTGGAGTCAGAGCGGGTGGTTCCTCCGGGTTCGTTATTGGGCGATCGCGGACGTTCGGAAACGGAGAATCAGCAGGTGGAGGAGCCAGTGGAGTCTGTACCTGAAGTTGAACCTGAACCAGAGGTTAAACCTCAAGCTCAAGAGTCTAAAATTACGGGTGAAGTGCCTCAATCTAATCCTTCGGCGACTCAAGCTTCGATTCATTCGGCGATCGCTCGTAATTTAATTGCCAATCCACCCACAACTCGTACAACGAGTAACTTAGATTCTCCTAACTCAGACCAAACATCTACAGATTCATCGACAGAAGACCCGACTTCAGGATCGGTCAATTCCCCAGTTTATGGGCAGCAGCATCTGCAACGGTTAATGGCGACCTTGTTTCCCCATCGTCAACAATTGGATGGAAATATACAAGATTCTCCAGTTTCTGAGGATAATGGTAAATAAATCGATGGAGTTCCACCATTGGGCCTCTATACTAATAGTAGAGGAGTGCAGGTGATGGATATCCCTCTCAAGTCAAGAGCATGAGTCGATTCGATACTCTCAATGGAAGTGCATTAGGTTTGGTGTCAACCCGGAGCTTTCCGGCTGTAATTGCGGTTGCCGATGCCATGATTAAGGCGGCAGAGGTAGTTTTGGTGGGCATTGAAAAGATTGGTAATGGATATTGTACGGCGATCGCCAGGGGAAGAATCGCAGATATTCGATTAGCAGTAGAATATGGGTCGGAAACCGCCAAGGACTTTGGCCTCGATCAACTCGTCAGCAGTAGTGTCATTCCCAGACCCTTACCCAATCTGGAAGTCATTTTTCCCATTAATCCCCAGTTTATGGAAGTGACTGCTCATAACCGAGAAAACCGGTATAGCCGTCAAGCCGTAGGATTACTCGAAACCGTTGGCTTTCCCCCCATGGTTGGTGCGGCCGATGCCATGCTCAAATCAGCCAATGTGGAACTCATGTCCTTTGAGACTATTGGTTCTGGACTTTGTACCGCTATTATCCGAGGGTCAGTCGCTGATGTAGCCATGGCCATTGAATCTGGAGTCTATGAGGCTCAACGAATTGGAGAACTTCATGCCATTTATATCATTCCCAGACCTCAAGACGACTTAGAAGACATTCTACCTGTAGCCAGTGCTTTGATACAAGAAGAATCAGAACCCTTGATGTTACCGGTGAGCATCGAGCAGGAAGAAATGGAAGAAGAATTGGTCAAGTTACCAGAGCTGGAAAAAGTACCCCTTAAAATTGAAGAAAAGTAATCATAACTTCTAAAGATAACCCATGGATACACCATCAACCTACACCCCTCCCCAAGTCTGGCAACCGGATACCGACACTGGAGGAACTTGGTCAAAGATCAATCGTCCCATTGCTGGCCCTACCCATGAGAAAGTATTACCCGTAGGCAATCATCCCCTGCAACTCTATTCCCTGGCTACCCCCAATGGTCAAAAAGTGACGATTCTGCTCGAAGAATTGTTAGCCCTGGGTATTTCTGAAGCTGAGTACGATGCTTACCCAATCAAAATTCAGGAGGGGGATCAGTTTGGCAGTGGTTTTGTCGCCATTAATCCCAATTCTAAGATTCCGGCTCTGGTTGACCACAGCACAACCCCCGAAACTCGTGTCTTTGAATCGGGGTCTATCCTGCTCTATCTGGCGGAAAAATTTGCCGCCTTCTTACCCACTGAAGCTGCTGCACGCACAGAATGCCTATCCTGGCTCTTTTGGCAGATGGGTTCAGCGCCCTATGTTGGCGGTGGGTTTGGCCATTTTTATAGTTATGCCCCGACTAAAATTAAATACTGCATTGACCGGTTTACGATGGAGACTAAGCGTCAGCTTGATGTCCTCAACCGGCAGTTAGCAGATAAGCAGTATATTTGCGGTGAGGATTATACCATTGCTGATATCGCCATCTGGCCGTGGTATGGGTCGTTGACATTGGGCAAACTTTACGATGCAGGTGAGTTTCTAGACGTACAATCTTATACCCATATCATGACGTGGGCGGAGGAAATTGCCTCCCGGCCAGCCGTGCAACGAGGACGCAGGGTCAACCGTACATGGGGTCCCGAAGAGGAGCAACTCCACGAGCGACACTCGGCGAGTGATTTTGAAGCGCCGAGTGCTTCGCCCTAGGGTTTTAATGCCAGAACCCTTACTTGCGATCGCTATGGGCAGGGCTTCCAATTGTCTGCAAAACATCTCTATACCTCATTCTCTGGCCAATAGTCGCGATCGTAGAGATCCGAGAGAAGAAAAAGATCGGTTAAAGCTTCCATAACGCTTGTGCTGTTGCATTGTTCGCTACTCTAGCACAGGTTGAATCGTTATCTTTGAGCTAAACCATCCCATTCAAGTTCATTAAATTTCGCGATTGATAGTGGCAACCTCTGGTTGAATTTCTCGGTCATATGCCACGATCTCCAGTTGCTCTTGTAATGACATTGAGGTCGGGTTCCAGACAGAGCAAGATCGCATCCTCTTTGGCATCTGCCTTTACAGTGCTTTACGATAGTATTTTCGATATATGTATAGAGGAGATCGCCATGAAAGTCGAATTGAAACAGCATTTGTCTTTGCTCATCTTTAGTGGGGTCTCTACCTTTGCTCTGCTCTATGGTTGTGCATCATTATCCCAGCCTCAACCCTCTCAAGAAATGTTAATGGATGTGGCGACAAATCTAGTTACCCAAAAATTCGTAAATTCCTCTTGCGAAGATTTATCACAAATCAAGTCTACCGATCCGAGTCAGGCTACAGGTCCGGAAGCAGCATTGCAAAAGAAAGCAATAGAAATGCTGCGGAGCAATCCACAAGTGCGCGAAGAATTTATTAATCGTGTTGCTCCACAAATTGCTAATCGGATGTTTGAATGCGAGCTGATTCCCTAGTTGAGGTAAGACTAGCGATCGCCCGTTTCTCACTTTTGCCCAGATCTTCGAGTTCTTCTGCCAGATGCGACCGATCGATCCGCTCCAGTTGGCGATCGCGCAAGAACTGTGAGGTAAATGAAAAGGCATTGATTATCCAGACTTGAGATTACCTATTACCAGCGCTTCGCGCTATATGGCAGGATATCCTAATGGTGAACGATCAAAACGGGGTAATGGCGGAGCTATACAACGGTCAAGTTATGGGAAAATCTGTTATCTATCGCATTTTAGATGCCAATCTAGACCGCGCCAGGGAAGGATTGCGGATTATTGAGGAATGGTGTCGGTTTGGGTTGAATAACCCAGATCTGACCCAGGAGTGTAAGCGGTTGCGCCAGGAGTTGGCTCAATGGCATACGGCAGAAATTCGGGCAGCTCGGAATACGCCAGACGATCCGGGAACCCAGTTAACCCACGAACGGGAGGAGTATCGAGGAACGATTCATCAGTTGCTCCAGGCCAATTTATGTCGGGTTGAGGAGGCACTGCGAGTTCTAGAGGAGTATGGCAAGCTCGAAGATCGGCAAATGGGCCGAGTGTGTAAGCAAATGCGCTACCGGGTGTATACTCTGGAGAGCCAATTAATGGCCTATGGTCGCCATCAGCAGCTTTTAGAGGCGCAGTTGTATTTGGTGACTTCTCCCATGCCGGAACTGTTGGAGGTGGCCGAAGCGGCTTTGCAAGGCGGGCTGAAACTGATTCAATATCGGGATAAGAATACAGAGGATGGGGAGCGTCTGGTTTTGGCTCAGAAGTTGCGGCAATTATGCGATCGCTATGGCGCTCTGTTCTTGATTAATGACCGCGTAGATTTGGCGTTGGCTGTCGATGCCGATGGGGTTCATTTGGGACAACAGGATCTTCCCATTGCTGTAGCGCGGGAAATTTTGGGGCCCCAGAAAATTATTGGTCGTTCGACGACGAACCCGGAAGAGATGAAACGGGCGATCGCCGAAGGAGCAGATTATGTGGGTGTGGGGCCGGTGTTTGCCACTCCAACGAAACCGAATAAAGCGGCTGCTGGCTATGATTACGTGCGCTATGCAGCCCAACATTGTCCCATTCCTTGGTTTGCGATCGGTGGCATCGATGTGAATAATTTTAATGAGGTGCTAGAGTCAGGTGCGAATCGTATTGCTGTCGTGCGAGCGATCGTGGAAGCAGAACAACCCACACTGGTGACCCAATATTTCCTCTCCCAATTGATCCGGATGGAAACGATGAAAGCGATTCAAAATCCTCAAGCAGCGAGGGGGTAGAGGTTAAGTATGACAGACGTAACCTTACAGGTGAATGGGGAATGCCAAACTTGTGCTACAGGTATGAGTTTGCCCCAGTTCTTAGAGTCCATAGACTTAAATCCGCGCTTGGTAGCCGTGGAATACAACGGCGAAATTCTCCATCGCCAGTTTTGGGATACCACTGAGATGAAAGAGGGCGATCGCCTGGAAATCGTTACCATTGTGGGTGGAGGATAGGGGGATGGAGTCCCCTTACTTCCTCAACTCCTGCCGACCAATTCAGTAACTGTGGCACCCCGTAGGCGCTCGCATTCTTTTTCTCGTTGCTTATTATAAACTAACTGCTCCGTAAAATATTCATAACCTCGCCGATCGAGTTTAGGATCTATTTTGGCCAAGCGCTCGGCAGCGTAACTTCTGCGCTTACTACACAAAATTTGCTCTAAAGTTAAGGCTGCTTTGTTAATGGATAAAATAGGTTTTTGAATATCCCGAATATGCTTTTCTTGCAAATAGATTAAGGGATGGAATTGCTCGCTATAATTGGGAAATTGCCCAACTCCATCTTGCAGTTTAGAGACTAAATCTGGAGAATCTACGGGTAAAGTTTCCCGTAAACTTTCAATCTGCGACCAGAGAAACCGATGGGGGGCACATTGGAATAGGAGATTGCAATCGCCCATAATCTGCAAAAAATACTCTCTTGCCTCCGGTGCATGGAGATAAATGCGTAAAATCAGGCTCTCTGTCTCGAACAGCAAGCGATCTTCTGGGGTAATCTTAACCTCAATTTTGGGAATTTTGGGATCGGTCTTGGTTTTGGGGGTGCGGCGTAGGCGTTGTATCTGTTTGACTAAGTCTTCGGCAATGAACTTGAGGCGATCGCTATTTCCTTGACTGAGATATTCGGCACAGAGATTAATGTAGTAGGTGCGCGTGGTTGGATCTTCAATTTTACTCAGGAGTTTTACCCATTCTTGAGCAACCTGTTGAAAGCGATCGGCCGCTTTGAGGTCTTTTCCCTTTAAGGTTTGTTCAATTTTCCAATCGAGCCATAAAGGAGCTTGTTGAACTAAGTCTAAATAGGGTTGCGGACTCCCGGCAGATTTCAGGAATTCATCGGCATCTTTGCCTTGGGGAAGATTCAGGATTCTCAGTTGAATTTGGCCGTGATAAACCAAATCGGAAATTTCAGAAATCGCCCGTTCCGTGGCAGTGGTTCCGGCTTGGTCAGCATCAAAATTGAGGACAATAGATTTAGAGGGCGTATAGCGCACCAGTTTTTTTACCTGGGATGCACTTAAGGCAGTTCCCAGAGAGGCAACAACTTCGGAAATACCGGCGGCATGGAGGGCGATCGCATCAAAATAGCCCTCAACTACGATCGCCCGATCCTGTTTAGAAATGGCTTTTTTGGCCCGATCTAAGCCAAATAATAGATTGCCCTTATCAAAAATCGGCGTTTCTGGAGAGTTGAGATACTTGGGTTGCGCCTCGCCGAGCGATCGCCCCCCAAACCCTACTACCCGTCCCTGAACATCGTTAATCGGAATCATCAGGCGATCGCGAAAGCGGTCATAATAACTCGCTCCCGACTTGCGCTCGATCGCCAACCCCGCTTGCTCCACGACCTTCACCGAATAGCCCTTAAGCTCCACCAAATAGCGATATAAGGTCTGCCATCCAGCCGGTGCATATCCCAACCCAAACCCCTGGATCGTCTCCTCAGATAAGCCTCGCTGCTCCTTCAGATAGGACATGGCCTCCTGTGCTTCTGGTTGATGGAGGGCATGTTGGAAAAAACTAGCGGCGATCGCCACCACCTCATATAATTGTTCCTGGAGAGATAATTGACGCTGAAACTCCTCCCGTTCCTGCACATCCAACGTGCGGATGGGGACTTCATAGCGTCGTGCCAGATCCAGTACCACCTCCGAAAACGAGCGAGTATCCAACTGTTTCAGGAAACTAATCGCATTTCCCCCCGTTCCACAGCCAAAGCAATAAAACATCTGCTTCGTGGGACTGACGGTAAAACTAGGACTTTTTTCTTCATGGAACGGACATAACCCCACAAACTCCCGTCCCCGTTTCTTCAGAACCACCCGTTCCGAGATCAGTTCGACAATATCAACTCGTTGCTTAATCTCTTCGATCGTATCTGGATGGAGTCTTGGGGTACTCATGGCTGACAAAACCAAGGATAATGTTCAAAGTTTATAGGGAATATAAAGCATTATGGGACGAATCTTTCTATCGGCAGGTCATGGAGGATTTGAAAACGGAATGCGCGATCCAGGGGCGATCGCCGGAGGAACCACGGAAGCGCGGGAGATGATCCAACTGCGAGATTTAGTCGTGGCTGAATTGCGATCGCGCAATCTCGAAGTTCTCAGCGTTCCCGATGACCTCAGCGAGGCACAAACCATTACTTGGATCAATAGTCGCGCTCGCTCTGGAGATATTGCTCTCGAAATCCATGCTAACGCCTTTTATAATCCTTCCGTGCGTGGAGCCAGCGTCTTTTACATCGCCAATAACGAAGAACGTCGCCCCCATGCCGAATTAATGCTCTTAGCTCTGTTGCGTCGCGTTCCCCAACTCCCCACCAGAGGCGCGAAATCCGATAGTAATAGTGGTTTAGGTAGACTCGCTTTTATTCGTAATATTTATATTCCCTCCCTGTTCATGGAAGTTGGATTAATTACCAACCCAGAAGACCGCGCTCTCCTGCAAAATCGTCGCCGGGATATGGCCTTGGGGATCGCGGATGGCCTATCGGCTTGGAATCGTGGCGTTAATCCTTCTCCGAGTCCTGCGCCCAGTCCTTCACCCACTCCGTCATTCCCAACCTATCCCCCCATCAACATTAATATTAATGGTCAAATTCATGGGGAAGAAGGTATGATTATTAACGGAAACTCCTATATTCCCATTGATCTAGTTGACCAATTAGGCCTTGATTTAACTCAAGACCCCGATGTACGCCGGATTAATTATCGCAATGTTGTTTATATTAAGGCGATCGAACTACGAGACTATAACATTTCTGTAAGTTGGGAAAACGCAACTCGGACTGTCGTTTTGCGATCGATTTTGAAGCTCTGTCCTGGTGAGCTAGACCGGATTATGGGCCACGGTAAAACAACTGAAGTTCAACTGATGATGTTCCTCAAGGCTAATGATGAACAAGGACTCCAAGAATTTCCCGATCTGCCTCGTCTCTACCGAGAGGAAGGAAGCATTGAAGGAGTCAATTATGATATTGCCTTTGCCCAAATGTGTTTAGAAACTGGGTTCTTAAGATTTGGCGGAGAAATTCAACCCAATCAGAATAATTTTGCCGGTTTAGGGGATGTGGGGGGGGATGCTGCGGGTGCATCCTTTCCTAGCGCTCGGATCGGTGTAAGGGCACAAATTCAACAACTCAAAGCCTACGCGAGTACGGAACCTTTAGTCCAAGAATTAGTGGCTCCCCGATTTCGATTTATTACCCGTGGTATTGCTCCTTTAATAGGTCAACTCAGTGGCCGTTGGTCAGCAGATCCCCAATATGGACAGAGAATTCTAGCCATTTTGCGTCGGTTGTATGAATCTGCTGGCTTGATTTAAATCACAGACAAAAATAGATTTAATTACATAGAATTCTAAGGGGTTTTCACAAATATTTCAGGAAGATTAAGAATACAGAAACAAATAGGGAGATACCGCAATGAATCACGATAATTGAATCATTCAAGAGATCATAACACTTGGATGAAATATTGACTTAAATAGTAGTGAATAACACAATTTTCACAAAGTTAAATTGCTAAAGTAACACAAAAATTAACAATCTGTAAGATTGCTCAATCCAGGTGCAACATAACTCAATAGAGGTATAAACATGTTAAGTATTGAAGACAAAAAAAAACTAGAAATTCTTGGGTGTAAATTTAAAGCATCTAAAGCGCCCTATCACATGATGATTGACAGTTTGCTCAGTCCAGATACAACATTGCTGTATATGGCTTGCTTACATGATGATGGTCATATAACCGAAGATGAAAGAGCGCTGTTAGATTGGTTTAAGCGGTTTTCGGTACAATCGGCTCAATTATCTCTTTCAGATCAAAGAGAAATGATCAATGCTGCTTTCCATGGTTATTATTCCTACCGCTATCAAGGACAGAAAACTAAGGCAATCAGTTTAGAAGCAGCAGAAGTAGAATCTAATCAATCTTCTGTGGCTTAACTCTAGTGCTACGCGCTAGGAAATAGGGAATAGACTATTTTCATTTTCCGGTATTTCTGTGTCTTTGCGTCCCTACATCCTCCCATCTCCCCTTCCCTAGCGGACAACTCGCCAGAGGAGTAGAACCCCTACACTGAAGGCGGATAGGGTGGGTAACCATCCAGCGATCGCTGTAGGTATAGCTCCACTTAAGCCAAGAGCATCGCCCACAGACATCAGGAGATAGTAGCTAAAGATAATTAAAACGCTTATGCCGAAACCGGTGGCTCGTCCAGCCGTGCGTTGGGGACGAGTCCCTAGGGCAGCCCCCATTAAGCCAAAGGCAATACAGGCGAAAGGAATGGCGAAACGCTGTTGAATGCGGATTTGCAGTTTGCGAATTTGCTTTTGATCGCCACTCGTTTTAACAATTTCTAGGTAGTTGAGGGATTGGGCAATGTTCATTTCTTCATAGTTCGTCCCAATGGAAGCGAGATCGAGGGGAGCGCGGGGAAGTTTGAGTTGTTGGCGATCGAATTTGACGATATTTTTGAAGGAGCCGGATTGATCGACGACGTAGATCGTGCCGTTGAAGAAGTCCCAAGTACTTTCATCTTGGTTCCAGGAGGCGGCTTCGGAGATGATGATTTGTTTAAATTGGGATTGGGATCTGTCGAGGATAGTCAGTCCTTTCATTTCTTTGCCATCGAAAAATTCGGCATAGAAGAGGCGGGTTAAAACACGTACTCTTTTCCCATCAGCGAGTTCTTTGCGCTGGTATTCGGGATAAAAGATGTTCATCGCCTCTTGTAGGGGCGTTTCCTGTTTGAGCGCTCGCTCTAGGGTGAGGGTGGCTTCTCGTTTGGCAGCAGGAACAACGAGTTCATTGAAGGTGAAGGTAATACCCGTGAGAAAGATACTAAAGATGAGGGTGGGAAGCAGGAGACGGTAGAGGCTTACTCCACAACTGCGCAGGGCGATCAATTCGCTGTCGCTGGAGAGGCGACTGTAGGCGATGATGCACCCGAGAAGGAGGGCAGTCGGGATGGCGAAGGAGATGAAGTAGGGTAGTTGGAGAAAAAAGACTTTGAGGGCGATCGCCACAGGCAGTCCGGCTTCACTCACTTGGCGGACGAGATCGAAGACGGTACCGATCGCCACTCCTACGGAAGTAAAGGCTCCGAGTCCAAAGAGAAACGGGAAAATCAGTTCCTGGATCAGATACCGATCCATAACGGAAACGAGGGAAAATTTGGGGCGTTGGAGTTTGATGTCTTCCTGAGAAACGCTTGAAGTCATATAGGCGGTTAGGAGTTAAGGATGAGGTTACCGTTGGAAATTATCACCTAAATAATATTGTCGCACTCTGGGATCTTCATAGAGTTCTTCCGCATTACCAGAGGCAAGGATTTCCCCATCGCGCATGATGTAGGCTCGATCGGTAATGGCGAGGGTTTCGCGGACGTTGTGATCGGTGATCACAATTCCCAAATGGCGATCGCGCAGCTTGGCGACGAGGGTTTGAATTTCGGAGACGGCGATCGGATCGACACCAGCGAAAGGTTCATCTAAAAAGAGAAATTTAGGTCCATCTTTACCCGCAGCTAGAACTCTAGCTAATTCAGTGCGTCGGCGTTCTCCTCCTGAAACCTTAATCCCTTTAGTCTGGGCAACGGTTTGTAGACGAAATTCTTCGAGGAGTTGTTCCGTGCGCCAGTGCCATTCCCGGCGCGGGACTTGGGTTTGTTCCAAAACCAGTAAAATATTCTCACGCACGGTGAGATAGCGAAAAATACTCGCCTCTTGAGGCAAATAGCCAATACCGAGTTTAGCGCGTTCGGAAATAGAGAGGGCGGTAATATCGCGATCGCCGAGCCAAATTTTACCTTGACTGGGTTTTTCTAAGCCGGTTCCCATATAAAAGGTGGTGGTTTTTCCAGCTCCATTGGGCCCAAGTAATCCCACAACTTCTCCTTGTGCCACGGAGAGATAGACGCGATTAACCACCGTTCGTTGTCCATAGGATTTATGAACGTTATCCAATACCAACTTCACAATATTTGCCCATAAAACTTGTTTTGAATTGCCAGCACTGACCGATTAACTATACCAGATCGGGTTAAAGTATCTATACAGAAGCTTTGTGTACTCCTGACTTATAATAGAACCCATAACCTATTCCCTATTCTCTAGCGCATAGTTCTACAAATCAGGAGTTGGGGGTAGGGGTGCTGGATTACCCGCGTTATCGGTGGATTCCGGAACAATATAAATTGCTTCGACTTGTTGCCCTTGGCTCTGGGGTAGGGCGACAAAACGACCTTCATCAATTAGATAAGTAACGGTTTCTCCTCTGATGCTATTGCCTTCTTGGAGAACATAGACGTTACCACTCAGGACAATCCGCCGTTCGCGGCTAAAATATTGAGCTTGGGCGGCTGTCGCTTGAATATTGCGGGCTGGATAGAGGACTTGTACATTACCTCTGGCGGTAAGGACACCAGTTCTAGCATTGGCTTCTTGAATGTCTGCTCGCAAGGTAATAGCCCGATTTTGGCTATTTTGGGAATAGGCAGCCGGTAGGCGAGTGATTCCTAGAGCAATGGGGATCATTAGGGCTAATGTGCCCACTAAATGGCTCCAATGGGGCGATCGCAAGGTTTTCATAAGCACTATGTTCTCTTGGCTGGGTTGGTTTCTCTTTTTCTTTACCTAGGATACTGTAACCGGAAAGGGAGTGTGGAGTTTCGGGGTTCACATCAATAGGGAGAGGGTGCAAAACTCAGTTACGCTGAAAACCTTGACTCGAACCTTTGGGCTATCCCCATTTGAACTGAGTATTTTACTCAGTTGTGCTGGACAAGCTACTAACGGGACTTGAACAAACACTTCATCTAAAATCACCTGTAATCCTTGCCCTGACTGGATTGGTGCTCGATCGATGTGAACGCCTTGTTCTGTATAGCTTTGAACCAGATATCAGCGCTGATTTTTGTCTAAGTCCTGTTAGATGAAACCGCCGACTACAGACTCACTCAATCCAAATAGTCAGGAATATAGGCCAAAGATGGAGCGCCTAAGCTGCTCATCAGTAAAGCTTGCGAAATCGGCAAGCCTCCCTCGCACAGCTCACTAAGTTCGGCAAAGCATCTTTCACTATACGTTCTACTTGACTCATCAATTGCACCGGAGCAGGCGGCTTGGTAAATAAGGTCAAGTGCCTGTTTAACTCCAAAGACTTTGACTAAAGCGACAAGGGCGTTATGCCGCAGTAAGTCATCCGGTTTGTTCAATTGATCGAGCAACTGTTCCACATCTTCAGGTTGCAAAAGTTCCAAAACTGAGACACTCGCACGAGCTGCAAGCACTTGGCTACCCTCTTGGATTTCAGACATCAGCAGTGTTTTCAGCTTAGTGCGATCTGCCGACTCTAGGTTTTGGCAGTCGATGTCTTGCACGCCGACGATCGCCGCCAGTCTTAAGTAAGCGTCTTCTTCCTGTTCCAGACCTCGAACTAAAGATTTGACCCGATCCTCTGTAGCCAGTAGCTCCGGGTGAAACAAAAGGTTCGCTACAGCTTTAGAATCATCCCAACGGTTCATAATAGAAGCGATCGCAGCTCGATCGTCCGGGTCTGGATCGCCCAAAGCTATACGAGCATCTACGGCTGTGGAGCGATTTTCTGCTGACAAGAAAGAATGCAATACTGTCGATATAGCCACTAGGGTACTACTCCTCATCTCCATGCATAGACTCTAAGAACTTAGGTAGGCCTGTGTATTTGTTACCATCTTTATCTTCAATGGTTACGTTCGTCATGTCGATCCCACGCGCTTGCATCGCCAGACATAGCCGGGCAAGATGGGCCGTTGTTGGTTTATAGTGTCCGCTGAAGCCCCGCACCTTTTCCAGTGTCCCTGCGTTTGCTACGATCATTCCAGCCGTATCTACAGGCAATCCACTGAGGAATGATGAGTGTTGAATAACTTTTTTCACGTTATCCTGAACACTAACGTCGCCCTTCTTAGCCGAGAAGAGTTCTCCATCCGACATAACGATCGCATCGCCACCACTATCAGTTGTAAGGAGCGTTTGCTCGGTCCCTTTATAGACCATTCCACCCCCGAAGTGAAGCTGGGTGTCCGCACGGGCTTGGTCATCTAGATATTCAGTGCTATGGGCAGTTGTGTTAGGATTGAATTTCTTGCGCTTTTCTAGAGCTTGTTCCATCTCCCGATCTACATACTCGTTTAGGCTCAACTCTGAATCGGACGCAACCCAATTTTTCACATACCTTGTTGCCCCTTGCCATTGCCGAGTTAGTACAGCCTCCATCACATAGTTGAGGTTTGTCAGCTTCAACTGTCCCCCTTGGTTCCCAAGCACCTCACAAATTCGAGACCGCAGCGTCTGTTCTTTATTCCAAATGCCCGCCATCGTACTCTGTTCATCTTCCTTGAGGTGCGCCCATAAAACAGCAGCTTCGTCGGCTCCACTTCGCGCTGTTACCTCCGGTGCTTCATCTGTGGACAAACGAACGTGCAAGATCTCGCCAACAAGCTTCATTTCTTGTATGAGTTTAGCTTCGAGGGGCCTGAAATATTGCTCCTTGAGTCGGTTACTCTTCCAGTAGTTATCTCCTTTGTTATCGAGTTCGGTGAACCTCTTGCGAAGATCGAGGAGAATCTTAAAAGCACCTGCGTTATCGTTGTCTTGCCTCTTCTCTTCGTAACTGTTTTTCTTCTTGCCATAGTTCTTGGCTGAAAGCGCTCCAGACCACTTGGTTTTTTCTTTACGGGCATTCGCTTTCATCGTCGTGTATTCTTGGGTGGTAGCCAGAGCGCGTTGGATGGTGGGCTTTGTACTACTTTGCTGAACTACATGGGTTAACTCATGGGCAATTAGCTTTTGTCCTCTCTGGCTCCCTGGCTGATATTCCCCACTCTTAAAAAATACATCTTGCCCTGTTGTAAATGCTTTGGCTTGAATCGATTCATTTAGGCGATCGGCACGACTATCGGTATGAACACGCACCCCAGAAAAATCTGCGTTCATAGCGGTTCCCATGGAGCGCTGTAAGCCTTCATGTAAGGGTTTTCCACTTCCTCTAGCTCGATGAATGGAAGATTCTAATTCTGTTGATGCTTCGCCTGTAGCGATCGCCTCTTGCCGTTGTACCATCGGTTTCATTTGCATCTGTTCATCCCCTTCTGGTTCCATTTCCCGTTGCAGAGTGGATGGGGTTTGAGGCGTATCTATCGTTTCTACTACATCTTGCGCCACTCGATCGGCTTGTTGTTCATAGGGATCGTGGGGTTGTCCGATCTCTAATTTGGCTTGTAGTCTGGCTGAGTATCGCAGTCGCTCTAGAGGACTAGATTTGCGACTCTCACTGGGTTTCCACTCCGGGAGTTCCCGCTCTGTTTTCCTCTGTATCTTGGGTTGCACAACTGGAGGAGCGGCATACTGAGGCGCTTTTTGTGCCAATAGAGATTGGCGGGGGGAAATTCGGGTTTGGCGGCGGCGAGGATTCATGATGAAGATGAAGACAGAGGAGTTTACCCTTTAGTATAAGGGATGATTTAAGCATTCTCCAAGATGCGAAACTCATCGATTGTGTGTCGAGCTACTCAGGGGGTGACAACAGGCTTGAATCTAAGGCTACGCTTGGCTTTGAGCCGTTAAAAGATGGCGAAAAAATCCAGCGATTTTTTGGGCAAGTAACCCTCTAACCTGATGCTATAGTTATGCGATCGCGACCATTGAGTTGAGGTTTTCAGCAAAATACTACCGAAAAAGGTCGCTATAGCGACCTTTGAGCTACCTTGTCACCCCTTGAGATCGAGCTATTACAGCGCTTTGCGCTGGGGAATAGGGAATGAGGATTCAAGCTTGTGTTTCATAACGCAAGCAAAGCGCTGTAAGTCAATGCAATAGATATGATGGGAAACAGATAAGACTGCAATCTGGATTATAAAAGTTTAAGCCAAACGTTTGCCCTATCCCTATTTGAAGTCAGTATTTTACTCTGTTGTGCAGGATAAACCATCGATCCAGACTTTCCTAATCTGTTGGAGATCGCCCATAATATCGCCCATAATAAAGCTGAATGCAATTATCCCATATTTCAACTGGCCCTAGACGGTTTTCCCCAACCCCATTGGGATGCTTTGACCGTTTCATACCATTTCTCTATGATGATGTGCTTTAACAAGGGGCCCCCAGCCCCTTGCCTCCCATTGATCGATTAGTGGCAACCTTAAAAAGAAATGGTATCAGGGAGCTTCCAGAACTCAACCGATTATTTAATTATGCGGCTCACTGAGGGAGTCACAGCTTTTTAATCTAACTGAGGTAGGTAGTTAAATACCAGGATTTATGTCGAGATCCAACAGTTGTAATCTTAACTCATTCCTGCTCGTCAACTTCATAACGCTGACGATCTTCCTGACTGGCTGTACGATGTTCAAAAGCATGTCCCTTCCTACCCGCAATTTTAAATGCAGGAACTTCGTGCCCACCAACCGCTCGTTTCGCCAAAATATATTCACTATATGCCCAACTCCATGCAGTAGGGTTGAGGGCCCCACACACATTAACATTTGGCAGTCCTCTCAGCGCAGTTGTTACTTCCAGCTTGACCTTACTGGGTAATTCACTAAGCCAGTTTCCAGGAGGAGTCTTTGGTAAAACCCCCCATGAGTTTTTCTCCGCAGGAGAGACAAAAGAAGGAGGAAAAATCAACTCTCCTTTTCGTACACCTTTTCTTCCTAATCCTTGTTCTCCCTCTTCAACCGAAAGTATTGCTTTTAATCCATAAAAATTAATCCCAAAGTCAACTCTTCTCATGAAATAGTGCAAAAATGATGCCAACATTGCAAAAATTGGAGCTGATTCAGCATGTTCTTCCTTTTTAACCTCCTGAAGGTAATACTCTTTATAAGCGCTGTATGTATCCATCCATTTAGCACCTTTGTATTGATCAAAAACCCCGACTCTTTCTTCCGCCTGTGCTATTAGTCCCTCCATATTCAGACCTTTTGTAATTTGAACCCCTGGTTTAGATTGTCTACCTTTGGGAACAACCTTATGCAAACGCTGTTTAATCTGGAGCTTAAGTGCATCCGTTTCTGCGGGTTGCACACTTGTTCCAGTGCTTTTTGTATATTTCTCTATATCTGTTTTTCCCGTTCTCAGTGTCGAACCTTCTCCCGCGCTTTCAATCTGACGTTTCATTAATGCCAGGGCATCCTTTCTCTGACTGATTCCATCCTGATCCTGCGACATTACAGGTCTAGTTCTATTTTCGATCGTATATGGATTAGATCCCATATCCGTGGTTAGGTCAGCGATCACTTCTTCATCCTCTTTTGTAATCACTTCAGCAATAACACCACGATCTTTGTTTCTTTTCAAAACCAACTGATGGCCACTAGGGTTTTCTACTTCAATCCCTTCAGTCTCTCCTTCATAGTCTTTCCTTTGCACACTGGGAGCTGAAGCCTCAGTCCTACTTAGGTTCTGGGTCAATTCATGGGCAATTAAGTTGTGTCCAACCTCCAACTTCGCTTGCACTGTTGCGGCTTTTCCCAATTTCTCCAGTATGTTACTTTGTTTATGACCTTGGGGTTGCCATTGGGGTAGCTCTTTGTTCTGTTTCCTTTGCACCTTTGGCTGAAGTCCTGGGGGCCCGGTGAACCGAGGTGCATGGCTTTCGGGTTCGACTCTACGAGGAGCGCGGCGAGTGCGGTATTGTTGGCGATGAGGACTCATAATTTTAGCCAAACTAGATCTTATACCATTCAGTATACCGTTAAATGCGGATAAATGCTGATCGACAGTCCGATCGACTAGAAGATTTATAACAGAATGATGATAAATCTTCTAGTTGATCGATACGATTAGCCCATCATCATCGTGTTACTATTGACGGTGCAGATGTAACCTAAAATTTGGAGAATAACCTTATTGGCTAACCACTCCACAGGAATCTACCATCAGCCAAAGAAGTTTCGGGATTGGGCGATCGCAACTACACCAGACAACATTCAAGATGATATTGTTGATTGCCTGGTTGGAGCCATTTCCACCATCCATTCTTTGCTCGATCGCTACATCGCCGATCGGCAGGGTAAAGAAAGTTCTGGTTTTCTCCATCCACACCAAAACCGAGAAGAAATTTGCCAAGGTATAGAAGAGTCTGCCACCCTCAGAAGTTTACGTCAAACTTTTGACCTATCTCTATTTGAATGTAGTATTATCCTCTGTTGTGTTGCTCAAGCCATCGATCGCCATTTTCCCGATCTACTGGCGATCGCTCAAGATAATGGGGAACTGAACTACCTTACCTTTCAACTGGCTCTAGAGTGTTTTCCCAAACCCCATTGGGATGCCTTAACTGAAGCTCGTCCCCTGCGAAAATGGCAACTGATTCATTATGCAACCACTCCAGAACTTCCCCGCGCTTCCCTACAAATTGACGAAGCTATTTTGCACTATCTGATGGGAGAGTCCTATCACGATCCAATCCTGACAGGAACGATTACTCCTGTGTCAATGTTAACCACAACTGTCCTGCAACCTTCCTATGAGAACATCATCGATCAAGCCGTATCGGTGTTTCAAGGGGCTTTAAAGAGTCAACCCATTATCCAATTGTGTACTCCAGAGAGAGAGTTACAAGGGGAAATTGCTATCCATATCAGTCAGGATTTAAACTTCCCCTTATATCATCTTCCCAGTGATGCTATTCCCAGAGATCGGCAGGATCTGCAACGCTTAGTGATGCGTTGGCAGCGCTGGTGTGCCCTTTCACCGAGTTTGTTATGGGTAGAGGTGAATGAATCGGGAACAGCAGAAAGCCGCCCCTCTCTCTTGTCTCCCTTTTTACAGTCTCTTCAAGTGCCCGTCATCGTCGCTACCGAGGAACGGTTGTTCCTCCCCCATACCGTTACCTTTGATGTAGAAGCCTTGCAATATGGGGAACAACTGGAATTGTGGCAAAAGGCATGGCAAGATTACCCAGAAGATTTAGGACAATATCTGTCATCCTTAGCAGCTCAATTTCGCTTATCAGCAATCATGATTGAAACCGCGAGTGCCGCCGTGCGATCGCAGCTCGATTTACCCCCTAAAGTCATCAGTGAGAGACTTTGGGAGTTTTGTCGGTTGCAAGCCAGACCGGAATTAGAAGGATTAGCACAACGTATTGACGTGAGAACCCCTTGGGAAGACTTCGTACTTCCGGAGCGAGAAAAAGGGCTTTTGCAGCAAATTCTGATTCATGTGCGCCGACAGGCAACCGTCTATCAAAATTGGGGGTTTGCGGCCAAAAATCAGCGCGGGTTGGGGTTAACGGCGTTATTTGCCGGAACCAGTGGCACAGGCAAAACGACGGCGGCTGAAGTGTTGGCACATGAACTACATTTAGATTTATTTAGGATTGATCTAAGTGCGGTAATGAGCAAGTATATTGGCGAAACAGAGAAGAATTTACGCCGTATTTTTGATGCTGCAGAAAAGGGGGGAGGTATTTTACTCTTTGATGAAGCGGATGCCCTGTTTGGTTCGCGCACGGAAGTTAAAGATAGCCACGATCGCCACGCCAATCTTGAAGTGAGTTATTTGTTACAGAGAATGGAAGCCTATCAAGGATTAGCGATTTTAACCACCAACTTTAAGGATAATTTAGATCGAGCCTTTATACGTCGCCTACGTTTTATTGTTAATTTCCCCTATCCCAAAGCTCCAGAGCGCAGTCAAATTTGGCAGCGGGTTTTTCCCAAGCAAACTCCGACGGAGGGCTTGAATTTTAAAAAATTGGGACAATTGGATGTTACCGGCGGAAATATTAAATCGATCGCGCTAAATGCAGCCTTTTTAGCTGCTGATGCTGAAGAACCGGTAAAAATGAAGCATATTCTGGAAGCGACGAGAACAGAATATTTGAAATGGGGGCGATCGCTCACTCGTGCTGAAACTCAGGGTTGGGATCTCTTTTGAGCTAAGGTTCATTTTGCTCCATTATCCGTGATTAGCTTCCATTTTGGCTAAAATTTGTTGAATCATCAATCTATCTTGGGCTAGGGGGAGATAGTGCAAATAGTCTTCTAAATCTTGGGTGGCTAAACTCCAGTTGCCTAATTCATAGGAGATTAAACCGCGATCGCGCAATTCCATAGGCGCTTGGGGAAATAACAATAAAATCCGTTCAATGGCAGCCAAGGCGCGATCGATTTGATGATTGTGCAGATAAATCACTTTCAGGTTCGTCAGCATTCGCGCTAAAAACTGTCGAGGACTGACAGGGGCTAGATATTTAGGTTTTAATTCTATCGGTTGTCCATAAATCTGGGCTAACCGCTTGGCACAATCTTCAGGAAATAAGACTTCTCCTCGATCAAAGGCATCAACAAAAATTCCTACCTCTTCAAAATCAGGACGAATCAAAAAATGACCCGGCATTCCAATGCCCACCATAGGAAATTCTAGCCGTTGGGCAAGTTCTAAATAGACTAAAGCCAGGGTGATAGGGATACCCGTACGTCGGTTAAGGACTTCATTTAAGAAGCTATTGCGCGGATCGTAATAGTCTTCGGTATTCCCTCGAAAACCGAGCTGCTCATACAGATAATCGTTAATCGTTTGGATAATACGCAAGGGATAGCGCTGAGTCGGTAGCTGGGTTTGGATCTCTGCTGCCATGCGATCGAGTTGTTGCAGGTATTCAACCGGGTTGAGTTTTGGATAGGCTTCAGCAGCAATGTAAAGGGCTGCCTTAGCTAGGGAGATGGAGGCTTCTGGTTGCTGTATTTCCTGATAGAACTGTTGTCTGGTTCTAGAAAAGTCCATAATCCAAAATTTATTTTTTTCATTTTGTCCTAGTGTGGCATACCTGCACCCATCTGTTGTCTGAAATCCTTGCTAATTATAGGTTTTGTTAATCCCGATGTTTTTAGTCGGGATTGTTTGACGACCCTTGACCCCCGGTGATACGATGCCAATCGAGGATCAGAAATCGCACGTTAAACAAAGAGGAAGACAAAGCTTATGACCCTTGCCACTGAAACCCTAAATCGGAGTTCCCAAGCTGCCTGTGAAAAGTTAGTCTGTAAAGAGTGCGGCACAACCTATGAACTCGAAGCCAAGCATGTGTGTGAAGAATGTTTTGGCCCCCTAGAAGTAAGTTATAACTACGACCGTTTACGCCAGCAAGTTAGCCGTGAAACTATTGAAGCCGGCCCCAACTCCATTTGGCGTTATCGTCAGTTCCTTCCTCTACTGAGCGATAACGTGATTGATGTAGGTACGGGGATGACTCCTCTTCTGAAGGCAAATCGGTTAGCACGGCAATTAGGTCTAAAAAATCTTTATATTAAAAATGATGCGGTAAACATGCCCACCCTGAGTTTTAAGGATCGGGTGGTCTCGGTTGCCCTATCGAGAGCCAGAGAATTAGGGTTTTCCACTGTATCTTGTGCGAGTACTGGAAACTTAGCGAATTCTACTGCGGCGATCGCCGCCCATGCCGGCTTAGACTGTTGCGTCTTTATCCCCGCCGATCTCGAAGCCGGTAAAGTATTGGGAACCCTAATCTACAATCCCACCCTCATGGCCGTCAAAGGCAACTACGATCAAGTCAATCGCCTCTGTAGCGAAGTTGCCAATACCTACGGCTGGGGATTCGTCAACATTAACCTGCGCCCCTACTACTCCGAAGGCTCCAAAACTCTAGGCTATGAAGTCGCCGAACAACTCGGTTGGCAACTGCCCGATCATGTGGTTGCCCCCCTAGCCTCCGGTTCCCTCTACAACAAAATTTACAAAGGCTTCCAAGAATTTATCAAAGTCGGCTTAGTTGAAGATAAATCTGTCCGCTTTAGTGGCGCTCAAGCCGAAGGCTGCTCTCCCATCGCCTCCGCGTTCCAGGAAGGACGCGACTTTATCGCCCCAGTCAAACCCAACACGATCGCCAAATCGATCGCCATTGGTAACCCCGCCGATGGAATCTATGCCCTTGAGTTAGCCCGCAAAACCAACGGCAACATCGAATCGGTTACCGATGCTGAAATCATCGAAGGCATTAAACTCTTGGCAGAAACCGAAGGCATCTTCACCGAAACCGCAGGCGGAACCACGATCGCCGTCCTCAAAAAACTGGTCGAAGCCGGTAAAATTGACCCCGATGAAACCACCGTCACCTACATTACCGGCAACGGCTTGAAAACTCAAGAAGCCGTTCAAGGATATGTTGGCGAACCCCTCACGATTGACGCAAATCTAGAAAGCTTTGAGCGGGCAATGGAACGGGCACGTACCCTCGATCGCCTAGAATGGCAACAAGTATTGGTCTAAACTCTTAGTCCAAACAGTCATTAAACCCGGAATGGGGGAATACTCTCCCCCATATTTCCAAATCTCAAACAGATAAACACTGCAATCATGGTTAAAATTTTAATTCCTACTACCTTACAAAAGCACACCAATAATCAGCCCACGGTAGAACTCCAAGCTAGTACTGTCTCTGAACTGATTGATGTTTTAGAAAAGAGCTATCCAGGCATTAAAAACCGCATCCGCAAAGAGAGTGGAGAAATCAACCGCTACTTAAATATTTATGTGAAAGAAGAAGACATTCGCTTCTTACAAGGGGCTGAAACCGTACTCAACGAAGGGGATGAAGTAAGCATTGTCCCCGCTGTTGCTGGCGGCTAATCTTCTTCCGATCTCACGTGCATGAACTCAACTCCATTGTTCCACAGCCTCAAAAGCTGTGGTTTTTTTATATAGTGCTTCGCGCGAAGGAACAAGGCCGCAAGTTTACCATGGTGGTTTGCCAAGTGCCGTAAGGCATGGGTTTGGGTGAATCCTTCTCCTACTTGGTCAACATACCTATTTAATTGACCCCGCATAGCATCAGAATACAGTCCTTTTAGATTGTCCGGTTTAGTATCAGGGCTTGGGAATTTATCGGGGAATTTTACGTTAGCATCTTTAATCCCCAGCATTTCAACCAAATCAGGGTGATTGGGATGCACCATCGGTCGGGCAATTCTATTAGAGGTCTTTACTGTGATATAGTGACGTTTTCCACTAGTATCAGTTACCCAAAACCCATCACCAATAATGACAATATTCTCATCATTAGTTGGGTCATGGAGTGCCTTGATTACACGGTTGCCACGTTTGACAGGTTTATCAAGATTAAGGATTGCCTTAAATTCAGAGCAACGGAAACCGTAGATGAGGTTAAAGCAAATAGCTTTGAACCATGATCGACGAGATTCAATGTTATTCCGTTGAGCTTTGGTCAATTCATAACCATTAAGTCCCAGTACCCTAGCTCTAAAGTCTAGAAAGGTTTCAAGGTCAATGGTTTGTTGCTCGGTTTTTTCAACTACTCGGACAGTTCCAAAGTGTTTGGAAACTTTAGCCAGTTCCCCATCGAGTCTGGTATCTCTTAGGAGTTTTGCAACACCGGTATAAGCATTCCTGAAGCCTTTAGAACATAGAGTCTGATTGCCAGAAATCGATTTAATTAGCTGTCCCCAGTTGCGGGTAACTTCAGAGATGATATTTTCTCCAGTTAGCCTAAGTTCTGAGTTGAGCTTGGCGTAATGCTTTCCATACGTTAAATGGTAGTTTGCTAGAGTGTTGGTTTTTAATTTCTCCTCACTTCTATCCCTACCACACTTGTCGTAGCCATTGATGTAATTGGTTTTCACAATCTCAATGGCTTCGCCAATGGTAATGATGTCATTCTCAAGAGATACAGTCCCCTTGATTTCTGACTCGTACCATGACCAAAATTCAGACTCTGTTTCAGTATTTTTCAACTTGTCAGAGACGGCCAAAGCTTTTGCCAGAGCATTGACGCAACCATCACAGGTGAAGGATTCATTGCAACCATTATCGGAAGTCTGAGACTTGCTGGCAGCTTTGAACCGAAGGGACAGACGACTGCGGTTCTTGCTGATAGAGACACCTTTTGGGGTTGACTTTTGGCAATTCTTGAGGTAGGTCCTCACTAATTCGTGGTCTACCAACTTAGATGGGTCAATCTGGTTAGAGTGAAAATACTCATTCACCAGGCTCCATGCCTGGTCTAGATAATTCTTCCAGTTTTGCACCTATTTTGCACCTATTTCCTTTTCAAGGTTCTAGAGTGCAAACTAGGCAAAGCTTTCAGATCTTGGGATAGCGTTAGCTATAATCTGAGAGTGGGGTTCAAATCCCTCCGTGCTCGTCCATTTCAAGTATGGGCACTACAGGTTTTTCATTCCCAACACCCAGAACAAAATCTGGTGTTCAACACACATTCAACACAAAACAACCATAGCACCCCCAAAATGGATAAGCTAGAAATAGGTCAAGCAGAATAGAGAAAACTTATAGATAAAAGCATTGCCATGGAATTTCATCAATAAATCAATCACATGACCATCACCGCCCTTCTTCCCCAACCGAAAGAAAAAACTAAGAGTGAAATCCTGACTCTGCGATGATTGCCCTCTTGCACGCTGTAAAGGGATAACTCTTCTTCCTTCCCTCTCTGTATACGTACAGTCAACGTCACCCTCAATGAGGGTGATGAAGGATGTGCATATAAGCAGCGTCGTAGTGTGAAAGCCGATGTGAAGGTTAATGTGAAAGCTGAAACCCAGTCAGGACAGGGGAGTGAAAGCTGTGAAGGGACTTTCCGAAACCTCTCAGGTTAGATAAAATCAAACAGGGAATTCAATTCACTAAGTAAATCACTAAGTGATTTAGAAAAACCCCTCAAATGGAAGAGTAAAATGAGAACCCCCTATATACGATGGATCGTCCTAGAGACTTCGGCCCCAATTGATGAGAGCGAGATATTGCTCAACCGATGTGCCTACAGAAATGAGGGTGGAACCTTTAATGGGGAGTCCTTAGCTGAGGCTATCAACGAAGTAGAGTTGGGGATAGAGGAGGAAATGGAATCCCCAAATTCCGTCCCAAGAGCTTGGAGTGACCATCCAGGGGGACTAAAGTACAGTGGAGCTTGCATAGTCAAGGCTTTACGAAGAAAAGAAGAGAAATCCACCGAAACAACCTAACACCCCACTTGAGTAAGAGACCGTTTATAAAACAAAAATTAAGAAGATTGGGCCAGACGCGCTAATCTTCTGAGCATCAAGCGGCACATAGCTGTATAGATCATCGCCTCACTTATTTCTGGTAATTGCTCCTGGTCTACAATTAAACGTCGATTTTGCACCAGCCAAGCAAATGTTCGTTCTACAACCCAACGCCGTGGCAACACTTCAAACTGCTTCTTTTTCTTCTCGATCACTTCTACTCTAGCTTGACTGACCAGAGCGATCATTTGGGTAAATTTTTTCCCGGCATATCCTTGATCGACCCAAATTACTTGAAGCTTAGAGATTTTCTCTTGTCCTTCACTGACTAAAACCACTCCTCCTTTTCTTTCTGAGAAATTCGCTTCAGTCACTAAGAGTTCGTTGAGCCGAGCGTTTTCCTTCTTCAGGAACAGGAGGGTTTCTTTTGCTCTAGCAAGTTTCTCTTTTAGGCGTTGGTTCTCTGATTTCTCGGAGATATCAGCCATGAGAAGATTGACTTGGTTCCTGGTGGTCTGGTGTTTGTCGTATTTGTCATTCATAGTTTGGGAGTGACCGAGTGATAGGGCGCGTTGGTCGCAAGTTAGACCAGCGAGTTTCCCGTGGTAATTTGCCAGGTGACGTAACCAAACATCTCTTGATAAGAGTCACAATATTGATCAACAACTGACACCCTAGTGTCCGGCGATCTGGGCAAATGTTTTAAGATCTGTAACTCTACATCCATTGATCTATCTCGCTTTTAGCTATTGATACTCTATTTTATTCTATCTTCATTCTCGGAGAGTGACAGAAGAGGAATATAACATATCCCACGGGGTTAGAATAACTTAGAGTCAAAGCAGACTTTTCTACTCAGAAAGTGACAGCAGAAGAATAGCATCAGGAGGGGACATAGAGAAGTTGCCTAAAATATAAGATAGTCAAAAGCTGTTGCAAAATCTAAAAATAGGTTATGATAGTGAGAGTATCCACTAGGGCGGATGGCGAAATTGGTAGACGCACCACACTCAAAATGTGGCACCTTCGGG
>NZ_CEZBFX010000047.1:0-35350 GCF_982964205.1 Roseofilum sp.
ATTCTCTACTATTGACGGGTTTCTGAGCCGTGAGTGCCAGATGGGAGAATACAGCCCATCACACTAGAGGATAAAGCCGCTGTAAGACAAGATTGGAGAACTCGACGCATAGTTGGGTTAGTCAGCATGATAGAGAATCCGAGTTGATTTTACCATTCTCTACTATTGACGGGTTTCTGAGCCGTGAGTGCCAGATGGGAGAATACAGCACTTTGGGCTGTGATTGAGGAATTTGGGAAGGAGTAGACGGCTATTCTAGCGATTGTCAAAAACAATTATTAATGTCCTTCATCGTAGAGAAAAGTGTTGTGTATAGCGTAAAGCTCTATAGCAGTTGCTATAATCCGTTAAGATAGCTTAATCTTTAAAGTGAATTTATCATTATGAAGATTATGACTGCTTCCAGCTTAAAAGAACTGAAGATCCAACTCGATAGTGATAATCTTCGCGATCGCAAGCTGGCTCTGTTGGCACTACGCAATTTCTCCCCAAAGAAAGCGATGCCTTTGCTTAAAAAAGCACTTCAGGATCGCAATCAGCAAGTGCGCTCTATGGCTATTTTTGCCCTAGGGGTTAAGCCCACAGAAGAGTCTTTTTCGCTGCTCGTCAATCTGTTAGAAACCGATCCTGATTATGGGATTCGAGCTGATTCTGCTGGTGCTTTAGGCTATTTGCGCGATTTGAGAGCTTTTGAACCCCTAGTGCGAGCTTTTTATGAAGACCCCGATTGGTTGGTGCGTTTTAGTGCGGCGGTTTCCCTGGGGAATCTACGAGATCAACGGGCCCATGATGTCTTATTACAAGCTTTAGACAGTGCAGAAGTTCTAATTCAACAGGCTGCGATCGCCGCTTTAGGGGAAATTAAAGATCTCAGTGCCGTTACCGATATTTTGAGATTTGCCGGCTCAGAAGATTGGCTCGTCCGTCAGCGTTTAGCCGAAGCCTTGGGCCATTTACCCTGTAGTAAAAGTCAATCTGCCCTTAGATACCTTGCCAAAGACCCCCACCCCAATGTAGCCCAGGCGGCAGCCTTAGCCCTAGACAATCTTTCCTTTTCCCAAATCAACCCCCAGAACGCTTGACTTTATACCCTTTTTGTGATAGGAAAGTCATCACTTTCTGTCCATGATCCCCTTGAATTTCTACAGTTTGTTCCTTTAGGGTTCCTCCAGCGCCACAGTGAGTTTTCAATTGCTTCAACAGAGCAGACAACGTTTCCTGGGAATGTTGAAACCCTTGCACCACAGTAACAGTTTTCCCTTTGCGTCCTTTGCGAGATACTTCTACCTTAAGATTTTGTTGGTTGGGCACTACATCAAGCTCTACCGAGTTTCGATCCTCAGTATCCCCATCATAGCCAAACTCTTGATAAACAAAGCGATCGCCCGATTTTGACTTACTCTTAGAGGCCATATTAACTATTCCCTAGCTTCTCCAAAACATAAAACCCGCGAATAAAATCCGCTACTACTTCCGCCGTAGGTACAGACAACTGTTGCATTTTCATCGTAGTGGTTTCACTCGTCTGAAAATAAGCAGCCGAATCAACCAAACGCTTACCAAAAGACGGATGATAATAAATATTCAGGGATCGATCGCTCGAATTAGTCAAACTCACCTGAGTCGGCATGACAAAGAACTCTTGCGCACCTGGGGGTTTCGGCAGATCTCCTCCCACTTTCACCCGTACCACTCGACTCATGACTTGACTGAGAGACTTACTGATTTGCTTAATTCGTTTTCGGTCTCGAATTGTCAAATAATCCTCCATATCTGGAGAACGGATAATCTCCATCACTTCCGTAATATTGCGTTGAGTGACGGTACTATCCTTAAACGGTAAAATGGCCAAATAGGCGATCGGCAACAGTTCTTCATCCCGGTCTAAACGGAAAATCAACGTAGTTCGGCGATAGCCTACCTTAATGCTCGGAGGATGATTCATCCCCGGATATTGCCCAGCTATCTGATAATAGAATCCTGCCAAAACAAAACTCGCCGCATGGTCGAGTTGAGCATCTACCGTAATACTGACCGTGGGCGGAGTAGGGTTGAAAAACTGCTTAAATTCTTCAGACGTAAAATGATAAACCTGGGTATGATCTCCATCCGGACTCAAATCCACCCATTCGCAGGCCATACCATCGGTTTTTAAGCCAAATCGGGACACCCCATGAAGCTTTGCCCCGGTTAAAGTCGCGCCGCTCAAATCTGCGCCGCTCCATTCCACTTGGATCAAATTCGATTGGGTCAAATCCGCATGAACCAAACTACAATTGACCAAATTCGCATTACTTAAATCCGCGCCAATTAAATTCGTTCCACTCAACTTTGCTTCACTCAAATCAGCCCAACTGAGATTGGTTCCACTCAAATCTACCCAGCGCAGATTTGCACCACTTAAATTTGCACCACTTAAATTCGCCCGGCTAAGGTTAGCATGGCGTAAATCTGCATCGCGCAAGTCTGAACCACTTAAATCAGCCCGTCCTAGGTCAGTTCCATGGAGATTTGCCCCTTCGAGATTCGCTGCAATCATGGATGTGCCACGCAAATCCACTTCACTCAGATTCGCGCCACTGAGATTCGCCTGACGTAGGGTGGCTTCTCGTAAATCTGCTCCAGTCAGGTTCGCTCTACTGAGGTTCGCGTTACTCAGTTGAGCGCGAATCAATTCGGCTCGAATCAGTCCCGCTTGAACTAAACTTGCTCCACTGAGATCGGCACGGACTAAATTAGCTACATTAAGGATAGCCCGGTTGAAATTGGCTTTGGTCAGATTACAACCACTGAGCCGAGCAACATTCAGTTTAGCTTTGCTCAGATCGGCACTTTGCAGGTTAGCGCCACTGAGGTTAGCAACACAGAGGTTAGCACCACTAAAGTTGGCATCGCTCAAATTAACCCCACTCAGGTTAGCTTCCGTGAGCAAGATGCCCATGAAATCTCTTTCTCCGGTTTCGTACCGATTAAGCACTTCCTCTTCATCCATGGCTTTTTCCTAGAGATTGGTTGAGTTAGACTGGCGTTGGTATACGTTTCCCATTCGTTATGATAGCTGCATTAGGGTGATGAAAATAGGCATTATTGGTTTAGGGTTAATCGGTGGGTCGTTAGGGTTAGCTTTGCGATCGCTCGGTTGGGAAGTCTTGGGCGCTAGTCGTAATCCGCATACCTGTGAGGCAGCCGTGGCACAAGGGGTTGTGGATCGAGCTAGTGTTGAGTTGAGCCAAGTCAGCCCAGCGGAGATTATTTTTATTTGTACTCCTATCGGTCTGATTGTACCGATCGCCCAACAATTGCTTCCCTTGCTCTCTCCGGCCACAATTGTAACGGATGTCGGGTCGGTTAAAACGCCAATTGTTGAGTCCCTTGCCCCAATTTGGCCCAATTTTGTTGGCGGTCATCCCATGGCAGGAACCGCAGAACAAGGGTTAGGAGCGGCGCAGTTCGGGTTGTTTGAAGATCGTCCCTATGTTCTCACTCCGACTCCAACCACCTCACCAGAGTCTTTGGAGCAGGTGACGGAAATTGTGCGATCGCTGCGATCGAGAGTCTATCATTGTTCTCCCCAAGAACACGATCGCGCAGTGGCTTTGATTTCCCATTTACCCGTTTTCGTCAGTGCTGGATTAATTACGACTTGTAGCGATTCACCTTTGGACACCGTGCGAGATTTAGCCCAAAAACTGGCAAGTTCCGGCTTTGCTGATACCAGTCGGGTAGGAGGAGGCAATCCAGAGTTAGGTCGAATGATGGCAGAATATAACCGAGATGCTCTCAGAGAATCCCTCTTAAGTTATCGCCAAAATTTAGATCGAGTTCTCACTTGGATTGAAGACGAAAATTGGGTCGCTATTGATGAGTATTTACAGAAAACTCAACAAGAGCGACCCAATTTTTTGTAGGAATGGGGAATAGGGAATAGGGAATCTCCCTATCCCTCATCTCCCTATCCAGGTAGGAAATTCTCCATGCCTTCAATCACTTTCATTGAAGTAATGCGATCGCCTTTTTTCAGTTCAGGCAACACGTCCTCACCGTCAACAACATACCCAAATACTGCATACTCACCATCCAAGAGATTTAAGCCCGCAGGGGTTAATTCCGGTTCAAAGAGGAAGAAGAAAAACTGAGACGAACCCCCATTCGGATCGTTATCTGGGCGAGCCATGCCTAGGGTTCCATAGGCAGAGAAAGGTAAAACTGGCTGCTCACGGTAGAGTCCAATTTCTTCTAATGTAAATTCATAAATTGGTTCTACTTCACTTTGAACTCTAATTTCTAAAGGAATTGTGCGTTCTTCTCCAGTTGCGGGGTCTACAAATCCATTTTCTGGGCCAGGAGGATCGCCAAGTTGCAACACATAGAATTCGTCCGCCCGGGTAATGGGTAAACCATCATAAAATCCCCTAGACACCAGATCCACAAAGTTTCCCGCCGTTACTGGCGCATTATAACCATCAACGACAACCGTTAAGCTTCCTTTTTCAGTTTCAATTTCTACCGCCGCTCGTCCTTTCAACTGAGGTAGGGCACTATATTCGGAGGGCACTTCATAGGGAAACCCTTGCACCATCAGATTTTCTAGAGTTTCCACTTCAAAGAGGCAACTTTTTTGTGTCTCAAAGGCAGCGGTTTTGTCTTGTTCCGCTACTTGCTCCCGAAGGATATTGAGATCGGTGCTCAATTGTTCTAGAACTTCTTGAGCTTCAGAGCGGCGATCTTCGGCAATGCTAGCTAAAATCTTTTCATTGCGAGTTGATAACAAAAAGCTGGCTTCACTGAGGCTAGAAGTAGCTGCACCCCAGCGTCTTCCTCGAATCGGAGCAATAATCGATTCAATATCCCCTTGGATCTTGAAAATGGTGTCATTATCAATGGGCAGAGCATAGCGCAGAATGGCATCACCCTCGGTAATGGCATTCCCTCCAGGGAGGCGACTTTCTCGGTCAGGAGCCGCTTGGGTGGGGGTACTCAGTCCCACCCAACAGGTTAGGACGAGGAGACACACCAAGGTGGTCTTGAATAAGGACTTTAGGATATGGATCATGGAAATTTTATCTATCTTATGGCGATCGCTTCACAATTATCAGCTCTTATCAGCTCTGGGTTGACCCTCAAGCTTTTGATCGAGAACTTGGGCTGTGTACGATCAGAGTCTACAACAAAGCCCCAGATCAATATAAAAATTAAAAATTAAAATTAAAAATACTTCAAAATATGTCTCCAGTTACCTCGATCTCCGGGTTACGGGAGTTTGCCAAGGCGATCGTAGAGTAATGTAAGGTTTAACGTTCAACCCCCCATTGATATGATCTTACCCGCAGACCTAATTCGGCAATTCAAACAGAGCCAAACCCGTTTAACCGATCTTATCGATCGCTTCAGTCAAGCGAAAGTGTTAGTCGTTGGCGATTTGACCCTAGATGAATTCCTCACGGGTCAAGTAGAACGGCTCTCGAGAGAAGCCCCCGTTGTGATTTTGCGCCATGAGGAAACTAGCCAAATTCCTGGAGGAGGAGCCAACGCCGTTTATAATTTGGCGAAATTGGGGGGTCAGGTTAAGGCAGTCGGTATCGTGGGGAAAGATGACCAAGGCCAGGCCCTACGGAGGATTTTTGAGGAAGCGGGCATTAATACCCAAGGAATTTTAGTCGATGAAACCCGGCCAACGGTGACCAAAACTCGCATTTCTGGCCATGCTCGTCAGTCTGTAACGCAGCAAATTGTGCGCATCGATCGCAAATCGGATCGGTTGCTAGACTTGCCTTTACAACAGGCATTAGCTCAGTATATCCAATCTCAGTTAGACCAAGTCGATGGGGTGATTTGTTCGGACTATGGCGATGGAGTCTTTCGGACTCAACCTGATGGGACGCTCTCTCCTGTAATTCCAGCCGTGTTAGGACACCAGCGGGTAATGGTGGATGCACAGAAGGAGTTGCCGCGCTATCAAGGGGTGACCTTGTTTACTCCCAATTTACCGGAGGCAGAACAAGCGGTGGGTTATGCCATTAATTCTCATGAGCAGTTAATCCAAGCAGGGGAAGATTTGTTAAAAATGACTCAGGCTAGTCATATCTTGATTACTCGCGGAGATGAGGGGATGAGCTTGTTTACTGCCCAAGAACCGATGGTTCATATTCCCGCGTTTAATCGTCGCCAGGTGTTTGATGTAACTGGAGCTGGGGATACGGTAATTGCCGCCGTCTCTTTGGCGTTGTGTGTGGGCGCTTCGTTCTGGGAGGCAACGGTTTTGGGTAATTTAGCAGCTTCTCTGGTCGTGCGCCAGTTTGGAACGGCAACTACTCAGGGTGAAGAGATGAAACAGGCTTTAGCGGATATGCTGGACAATGAAGCGGCTGATAGGGAATAGGGAATAGGGAATAGGGAATAGGGAATAGATCCCTGTGGTTGCTATAGTGATCGGGGGTGTAGGGGCGGGTTGTCCCAGATCTAGGTAACCGGCAACGGGGCAAGGGGCTTAGGGCCAATTGTTAAAAGCGTTATCCTGGAAAATAGAGATAAACCCGCCCCAATGTGCCCAATATAAGCGGTAAATTTAAGGATATTCAATCGTATGGAAAATCGTAATCCTCGTCGTCTTTTGGTCACTGGTGGTGCGGGGTTTATTGGCTCGAATTTTGTTCAATATTGGTGCGATCGCTACCCGGAAGACCGTATGGTTGTCTTAGATGCGCTCACCTATGCGGGGAATTTGGCGAATTTAGAGCAAGTTAAGGATCGTCCTCAGTTTCGATTTGTACAAGGGGATATCGGCGATCGCTCCCTTATTGACCCACTCTTAGCTGAAGAGAACATTGATACCATTGCCCATTTTGCCGCCGAATCCCATGTAGACCGCTCCATCCTCGGCCCAGGGGCGTTTGTGCAAACCAATGTCGTCGGCACATTTACCCTCTTAGAAGCCTTCCGCCAGCATTATCCCACCCTACCTAACCAAAAAGGGCTATTTTTGCACGTCTCTACCGATGAAGTGTACGGCTCTTTAGGGCCCAACGATCCAGCGTTTCAAGAAACCACGCCCTATGCTCCCAACAGTCCCTATTCTGCCTCAAAAGCGGGGAGCGATCACTTAGTTCGTGCCTATTATCATACCTATGATTTCCCAACTATTATTACCAATTGCTCCAATAATTATGGGCCCTATCAGTTCCCAGAAAAACTGATTCCCTTAATGACCATCAATACTTTGATCGGGAAAAATCTACCCGTTTATGGCGATGGACAAAATATCCGAGATTGGCTCTATGTGATTGACCATTGCAGCGCATTAGATGTAGTTATTCATCAAGGGAAACCGGGGGAAACGTACAATGTGGGGGGCAATAATGAAGTCAAAAATATTGACTTAGTAACCATTTTATGCGATGTCATGGATGAACTCGCGCCCCAGCTTCCGGTTCGTCCCTGTCGCAACCTGATTACATTTGTTAAAGATAGACTCGGCCACGATCGCCGCTACGCGATCGATGCCACTAAAATTAAAACAGAATTAGGGTGGCAACCTTCTGTTACCGTGGAGGAAGGATTACGTCAAACCCTAAAATGGTACTTAGAACATCAAGATTGGTGGCAGCCTCTCTTGTCCCAAGAATATCAGGACTATTACCGCCAAGTTTACGAAGGGTAAGCTCCCCTCATCCCCTAACCCTTTCTCCCGCAGGAGATGGGGAAAAGTCCCTCTCGGAGTGGCAGAGGGATTTAGGGAGAGTGCATAACATAACGATCCACAACAGTATCTCTAGGTAACTCCAATGACTCCCTACGAAAGAATCGCCTTATGGAATCAAAAAGCGGGAAAATCTCCCCTTTCTCCTGATGATGAAGCCTATTGGGTTTTATTAGAAAATCAGACCCAAAGAATTGAAGAAGAATTGCGCGAACTCAGGACAGCTTTGAAGAAAAGAAACTTAGCCAAACTCCTTGATGCTGGATGTGATTTAGAGGTGGTGGTTTCGGGACTCAATTATATGTGTGGTCTAGAATACAAAAGTGCCATTCAACGGGTTTTAGACAATAATGAATTGAAAGTGGTCAAAGACCGTCAACTGGTAGAAGATTCGATTGAACCCTATCGTCAGAAAGGCATCGAAACGAAAATCGTAGAAGTTACGTTAGATGGTGAGTCTTACTATTCCCTCCATCGCGTAGAAGACGATAAAATTTTGAAACTTAACAACCATACTAAGGTCGATTTATCGGATATCATCTAGTATAATACTATTGATCCATTAACCATAGAATCTATGGCGATGAAATCATAGCCAACAAAATTAAAGATTATCTAATCCCCAGACTTTCATCGCAATGTCAGCCAATATTTTCTGACGCTTTTCAATAGATTCATGATCCCACGATCTAAACTCCTTTAAGCCTAAATCTCCTAATGCACGATTTATTTGAGTATTATGACCTACATGAAGTTGTTCTGCTAAGGAACGAGTTATTACTATTCTAGATTTTTTATACCCTTGTAGCTTTTCTTCATACGAGTTGTCAGAAACTGAACTATTAATTGTTTTTTCTAGTAACGTTAGATTACCTAGCTTGTCAACATAGGGTAGTTTTGTAGACTGAGGTAATATATGTTCTATTGTAATTTGTTTATCTAAGTAGAAATCAAGAGATTCAGAATGCCCATAAGTTTTTTTTTCAACATATTGAGCTATTTTAGCTAATAGATAACGCAGTCGATATATTGCCAAGCTCTTTTGAGACATTTGTATTATACAGCGATAAAAATCTTCCTTGAGTTCCTTTAAGTTAGGAAAAATGTTTTGCTCTATAAAAGTATCTAGATCTTGATTAGTCTTAACGATTCTAAGTTTCTTTGACCAATAAGCAAATTGTCTAGTTACATTAACTTCTTTTTGTCTCGTTTTCTTAGTAATAGCAATTATAAAAGAGAGATTTTCAATATAGTATGAAAGCCTTTCAAAAATAGATTTCTCTAAAAAGCGACCTGCTAAGGATAAAACCAAGTGAGATTTAAATTTACTTTGTATTTTACACATTGCTTTAAGATGTATGTTATCTGAGCCATCAGGATTTTTCCCTTGAGTTAATTTACCATAGTGATCGGCTCCTAGGATTAAATCATCAAGGAACTTTATCGGATCTCGATCAATACCTTCAGTTCTGCCATGCTTTAAAAACCATTCATAAATTTCTTCTTCTGGAAAGCTATTTGATAATTCTACGTCATAACTAGCCATTAAGTAATAGCGCAAAAAAGTCAATGGTTTTTGCTTGCTTTGATAAATATTTTTAAGGAAATCTTCCCATTTATTCGTCAAGATTTGCCAATGACGATTTCTATCTATCTCGCGAGATGTATGAATGAAGAGATAATTTTTCAGTAAGTCAACAGGTGTTAAGCCAATTCCCCTGTCATTAATAGTTTCAAAAACTTTCAATGCATTCTGTAAATCAGGAGTTTCTATTCTGATTAATTTTGTTCTATTGGCAATAGCTGTAGATGCTTTTTTGTAAATTTTAACTTCTTTCTCTAAATGTTCAGAGAAGAAAATTTTAATTAGTTTCCAGGCTTTGAATATGTTATTTGCAGATCCTGAAGAGTTTAATAGTTCTTTCTCCGGTACTTGACTATGTAGCAGATATTCATCTAAAACCTTCTTACCATGTGTATCATATTGAAGGCATAATCGAGGTCTATCAACATCCTCACCGGTGTCGGTATTCTGAGTTGTTCCTTGCAAATAGTTTTCTATGGATTTTGAACTACTACCAAATTCTTGAATACAATCCCTAAGAACACAAAATATAAGATAGATAGTTGTTAACCTTTGTTGACCATCAATCAGTTGAAATGTGGGGATATCATCTGTAGAATCTGGATAGACAACAATCGAGCCTAAGAAATACTCAAACTCATTAGTTTCTCCTTCTTCTAAACCTAATCCTTCAAACAAATCTTTAAGTAGTTTTTCGATTTGACTTGCCTGCCAAACATATTCCCGTTGAAAATCTGGGACACTGTAGAAATCTTGAAATAATTGTGAGATACTTAAGTTGCTTGATTCAATGGTCGGAGTTGATGACATATGCATTAAGAGTTGATACGTTTGGTTCTCTTACTATAGTAACTTAATTTACAAAGCAATGGTTCTACACCGATCATACACTATTTGTGGACTTTAAAATACACACTGGTTGGCAGCAACTTCTCAGGTTACTGGTTAACTAGGGCACTTTCATAACCACAGATCGTAATCCATGCAGTGACGATAGGCGGTGCGAATTGTCCGGTTGTGTCCCATATCCCTAAGCATGGCTTGATAGGTTGACCAACTAATAGGGGACAAAACTATAGTCTGGGTTAGCTTTCCCTCAAAATCATTAAGGTAGAGTTCATTTAGCTCATTAGACCGTTTGAAAATCATGTCTGCGATCGGCACCCGTTGCTTGTGGCTCTATTTTATAGCGCTTTCTGCTTCGCGGACATAAACAAGCAAGAGGCAATAGGGAATGGGAACAACCGCGTGTTCGCTATTCCCCATCCCCTATGCCCTAGCGCCCAGTACTATAGATTACAGAATGGCTTGATAACACTGGTAATTGCGATCGTCCCAACAGACAATAATCACTTGCTCGATCGCGGGCTGTTGTTGTAAGACTTGGCTAATGGTGCGTAGGGCGATAGAGGCGGCCCAGTCTGGAGGACATCCTAACGCACCAGTGGCAATGGAAGGGAAAGAGACAGTTTTTAATCCCTTTTGTACGACTAAATTGAGAGAATTGCGGTAACAGTTAGTCAGCCGTTCTTCTTCCTGAGCGCGCCCGTTTTGCCAACCGGGGCCGACTGTGTGAATGATAACTTGGGCAGGAAGGTTAAAAGCGGGAGTAATTTTGGCTTCTCCCACATCACAGGTCACGAGGGCGTTACAGGCTTGGCGTAATTCTGCCCCGGCGGCTCGGTGAATGGCGGCATCTACCCCAAATGTGCCGGTCATCAGAGGATTGGTAGCATTGACTATGGCATCGACTGCAATTTGGGTAATGTCTCCTTTAACGACTTTAATTCGTCCTTGGATCTGTTGCCAGGGTTTTGCTGCTTGTCCGGAAGTCCCTACTCTCTTTTGGCGCTCTTGTTGATATTCTTCATAGCGGGACTGTCCCCACGCCCGAGAGCGACTATGGGATTCAAAATGACTGCGCTTTTGAAATTGCTCGTATTCCCGCCGTTTCAAGTTGGTACTCAAGGATTGTAAGGACTCTGATTCTTGATTCATCGCGGCGGATGCGGGAGCTGCCTGAATGAGTTCCATTCCTTTGGCGATGGTTTGTTCGGCGAGGTCATATTGCCCCAGTCTGGCTTGCTCGGCGGCTTCGTTTTTGGCACGAGCGGCGAGGAGAGCTGCAACTTCTTGTTGTACTTCTGGGTTAAAGGGAAATTCGTCTAAGCTTTGACGGTTAACCCAGGGTAGGCTGAGGGATTGATCGATTTGTTGGCGTGTACTGGTTTCGATATCATCCCAGGAAACGTGCAGGGTGAGGATTGAGGGGAGGGTTTGGGCGGGAACTTTGAGCCGCAGGGCAAGAGTGAAGGGATTGCCGGCAATGAGGTTAGGCAGTTGATATTGGCCGTTGGGAAGGGTTGCAAAGTCGTTGAAGATATCGAGCAGTTGTACTTGGGAGGGGAGGGTGAAGCTTAAAGTGACGTTTTTGCCCAAGGTTGCCATCAGACCTTGCAATTCCATGGCGAAAATGTCGGGCAGTTGGTCGGGACTTTCGATGTAGTAATAGTTGCCATCGCCACTGGCAGCGATCGCCTCTAATAGACTTTCATTATAGTCATCGCCCACGCCCATTGTTGTTGTACTGACTCCTCTCTGGGCGAGTCCATGGACATCGGTGGAAATCACATCGGGGTTGGTTTCGCCCACGTTAGCAATGCCGTCTGAGAGCAAAATCACCCGGTTGAGGGAATTGGGTTTGAGATGTTGACTAACCTGTACGCCTCCTTCAATCCAACCCGCATGAAGGGCTGTTCCTCCACCGACCTTAATTTGTTCGATTTGTTGCAGGATATAGCGTTTGTTTTGTACGAGTTGACTGCGAACGGGGGTGTTAATATGGCTCTGAAAGGTAACGACACTAACGCGATCTCTCGGTTGCAATTGATTGACGGCATAGGCAGCCGCTTGTTTGGTGAAGGTGATTTTATTCCGATCTGCCATGGAACCGGAGCGATCCAGCACTAAGCTGAGATTGATGGGTGGCCGTTCGGAACTAACTTGAGGGGCAGGAGGGGTAAGGCGGATTAAAACATCTAAGGTGGTGGGGATTTCTGTGCATAAAGCTGCACGTAGGGGGATAAATTCGATCGCCGGTTGCATAAAAACTCTCTCCAAAGCAATTAGGGGTAACGCAGAGCTAAGAGGGCCTGGGCGATCGCTTGCACCAGGTTTTCCTGCTCTTGGGGGCTGGTGGGTAAGGTCACATCTGAGCGCAGATGGATTTCTAAACCCGGTAAAATTTCTAGGTGTTTCCAGTCTTCTGGGGCTGATTGTGTTGCCTCGGAAACCCGCGTGATTTTTTGACTAGGGGGACTGAGGTTTTGTTGGTTAGGGGGGGAGGTTTCTGGCGATCGCTCTTTCACTTGTTGCAGAAAGGCTAAAGCCGGATTTGCTGGTTCTAAGGATAGTTGGATACCTCCCTGCAACAGGGACTCTAACTCAGTATTCGTTTTTGCTACTACAAACGATTGCATGGCACTAATGCCGAATCCCTCACTGAGTAATCGTCTGATTAACAACATCTGTAACAGATGGCGGTAAGTATAGCTGGCTCTCCTCCCCTGTTTTAATGGCTCATCCAGTAATCCTTGGCTGGCATAATGACGCACTAAACGAGGGTTGACCTCTTCACGCGATCGCCGAGACTGGGATTTTTGATCTGGTAAGAATTGAGGCAACAACTCATTTAACACCTGAGCAAATTCCTCTAGAGACCAGAGGGGCTGCTCTCGTGAAAGCTGTTGCAATGTTTTCATAGTTCAAGTCTAGCAATTACAATTAAAAGTGTCAATATCAAAATAAAATGTAAAGATAGAGAAGGGACTTAAGCCCTTTGCTCCTGATCTATAACGCTTTGCACTAGAGAATACGATTGTGGGACATGGCTTTAGGGATTGGATAAGGTATAACAGAGAAAGAATCGGTTAGACTCCGGTTCAATACTGAAATCTAGCTGCCATAACCTATTCCCCATTCCCTATTCCCCATTCCCTAGCGCGCAGCGCCATACTCCATAACAGCACAATGTGCTATCACTGACTTGAGTGTGAAAAAATGGGTTAGCCCCTTGGCCAACCCATCTTCAGAATATAGAGCAGTAGAAGCTCAGGTATAAGTTAGGTTATCGATGGTCGGTAATAGCTGAAATTTACTTACACAAAGGTTTATGACCTGCGATGATCCATTACCGATGATCCACGACCAGCGCAGTGCGCTAGAGAACCTGTTCCACTTCAGAAATTTCTGGAATAAATTCGCGTAAACGACGCTCAATTCCCATTTTCAGGGTCATTGCCGAACTCGGACAAGATCCACAAGCACCTTGTAAACGGAGTTTAACAATGGGGCCATCAATTTGGTCGAGTTCCACATTCCCTCCATCAGCCATTAGGTAAGGACGGAGATCGTCTAAAACCGCTTCCACATTGTCTTCGGTTAGTTCCAGGGGAGGAGTTAAAGTGCTAGACATAGACTTGATTCACCACAATGGACGTAAAATTCCTTCAATTATCTTAACGCGATTCTTGCAATTCGGCGATCGCTCTAAACCACACTCGGCTCTAACAGTTTAATCTTAGAGTACGTAAACTGGGTGGTCACCTTTTCATCTGGGCGTTCCGTATGCAAGGTTTGATGGGTAAGCATAAAATAATCCCCAACCAGTTGATAGCGGTCTTCAAACTGCACCTGTTGCATCATCTCCCCTGTCTCCGTATTGCGGAACACAGCCTCATAGCGGGTGGGTAGATATCCCTCTCCCGTATCCAAGGTTTCATGGGTATCAATATAAAACGTCATTTGACCGACCACCCGTTGCACATAGCAAATCACGCGATCGCGCACTTTATATTCTGAACCCATGGCTGCACCAGAAACCTGGATTCCTACTGCACCGCGATCATCGGTTTCACCCAGAGTAAAGCTATTTTTGCCATGGGTCTCCTCAAAAGTCCTACGCTTACGGTGAGTAACCACATCCTTAAGTTGGGTTCCCACCGATTTTTTCACCATCTCATTCTCAATACCAGAGATTTCAATAGTTAGATCTGAGTTAATCTGAATAGAACCACTATAGATTTCATTGCCTTGTTCAATATCAATCTCAGCACTCATTCCCGGAAACTGGTCATCCCAGGTATAACGATTTTCATAAGCGCTTTGGAAAAGGTCACGAGCATTGGTGGTTTGAGTCATTTTCGCTACAATTTGATTCGTATCATAATTTTGCACATATCCCGATCTTAATCCCTAATGGCTCAGATTCTCCCGACTCCTTCCAACCAATAGGTTTTCATCTTCCCCTTACCTTTGACCGAAATAATTCCCCGTTCTTCAAACTCAAACTGGTCTTTAAGACTCTGATAAAATTGCTCGCTGACTTGAATTTTTCCCGGCATCCCCGAAGACTCCATCCGTGAAGCCACATTCACCGTATCGCCCCATAAATCATAACTAAACTTGCGCACACCAATCACTCCCGCGACCACTGGACCGGTATGAAGGCCAATGCGAATTTGTAGACATTCTCCATTCTCTAAACAAAATTGTTGCATACTCTCCTGCATTTCTAAGGCCATCGCTGCCATCGCTGCTTGATGCTCACGTTGGGGAACAGGTAGACCTCCAACCACCATATACGCATCACCAATGGTTTTAATTTTTTCTAATCCATGTTTTTCGACTAAATAATCAAAGCTAGAGAACAGTTCATTCAGCCAAGTGACCAGGTTAATGGGAGCCATGCGCGAAGATAAAGAAGTAAAGCCGACAATATCAGAAAACAGGATCGTCACCGATTCAAAATGTTCAGCGATCGCCTGAGCTTCTTGCTTGAGCTGTTTGGCGATCGCCTCGGGCAGAATATTCAACAACAGCGTTTCCGATTTTTCCTGCTCTCGACGTAAATCAGCAGTTCTCTCTTCTACCCTTAACTCCAATTCCTCATTACTCTTTTCTAGAGCTGTAAACGACTCTTGGAGCTGATTAGCCATTTGATTAAACGATTCGGCTAGAATTTTCAACTCAGCTACACCTTTAACCGCTACATTTTGAGCTAAACTTTCATGAGTCCAGCGTGTCAGAGCAGCACTCGCTAATCGACGACTCCCATCACTTAACTGCATAATCGGATCGGTGATCCACTTCGCCGTTACCCATCCAAAGCAGGTCGCCACGAATAGAGCAACCAGACAGAGGGCGATCGTCCGTTGAGTATTCTTTTTGATTTGTCCCATAAAATCAGATTCTGGAGCTATGACCACAATTAACCAATCTAGATTCTGTCCTTGACTAAAGGGAACAACTTGTAAAAAATAACGCTCTCTATCAAGATCCAACTCTAAATTAAACGCTTCTTTTATTTGCTTAAAATCTCCAAAATGATCGTACAAATATAGGGCTGTTTTTTGAATCACCCTATTCTCTATCTCAACGGCTGGCAATCGCTCTACCGTATCTGGTTTAATCATAAAAGGGAGATCTTCAGTAGAAGTTGCCACCAAAAGACCAGAGCGATCCATGATAAACGCTTGTCCCGATTTACCAATTCTAATCGCTTGCAAAAAATTACGAATATGTGATAACACAAAGTCTACCCCTAACACTCCCCACAATTCTCCCGACTCTTGAAATACCGGTTCAGCTAGGGTTATTTTCAACCTCGGTTCCTTAAAATCTGCATAAACGTCACTCCAAGTTCCTTCCTGAGCCTCTACTGCTTTTTTGTACCAAGGACGCACCCTCGGATCGTAAGCATTTCCCTTTTCTAGAAGTTCAGTTGGATTTCCTCGATCATCTGTCGCATAACTATAAAAATGAAAATCTGTCTCTTCACCGGATCTTCCCACTTGCCAAGTTCGATCGTTCTGGAATCCTAAACCCGTGAATGCTCCCTCTACTGTGCCAAAATAAATCGCTGAAACTTCAATCGGATCGAACAAATTTCTCTGTCGCCAAAAGGTGCGAGTTAAACGAGATGGATCTTGTGTATCTAATTGTCCTAATTCTAAGCTGTTTGTATTCACTTGGGCAACGATCCGAGGCGCTTCTAGATAATCATCCAAATGTTGCCTAATCCTAGCACTGGCTTCATCTCGAAGTTGTAATGTCACTGCCCGCACCGCTTGTTGACCATTGCGTAAAGATAACCATCCCGTTAATCCCACTGCTCCCACAATTTGTACAATAAAGGGAATGACTAAGAGTAATCTAAGGGGAATATCTTGAGAGCAATTCAGCGATTGAAGTCTGGAAATTTTGCTGTTTCTTGCAGGAGCTAACGACTTATTCTGTAAGGATTCATTCTCTTCAATCTCTGTCATACTTGTGTCCTTCGGCTTGAGATTGGTCTCCACCATGGATTATTGATAATGGTTAATAATTGTAAGCTTGATAAACCCTCAGTGTGACTCTCTACCCATGGTTTAGAGTAGTCTAACTCTTATTATAACGCTTTCCCTTATCTGACCTAATATTATCCTAGTGGCTAACTGTGCATCTTGAACCTATTGGATTTAGTGTAATAAAACTTTACAACTTTAATGAATCAAGTTAATCAAAACAATGATTTTGACGAACAATCAGTATCAATCGCTAAGACACAGTTTTTTATACAACAATATATACAGATCTGTAGAGTATGATAAACGGAGTTGTCAATCCATTTTCTATGTATTATAAAGTATCAGACTCATCTCTCAACCCTGTACACAGGCGAGCAGAACGATAATGATTGACTGTTGCGATCGTATGACGCTGTTTTGACCTAATATTTAGATATAGTCTTGATATCGTGAGTTTAGACAAGATTGATATACTCTAATGCATTTCTTTCCCCATAGTCACAATGCTTTACAAGAGATCGTTATTCTATTAGATGTAATTATTCATAGTGGGAAACAGTTGCTACAATTGATCAATGATATTTTGGAGTGATCTAAAATTGAAGCGAGAAAATCAGAACTATATGAAGTCGATGTTGATTTATATCAATTCCTTAAAAGGATCGATCAAATAAGGAACCGTATTTGAGTTTTATATTCCAGTCAAAGTTGCTGATTCGGTAAGTCAAAGTTCACTCCATAAAAATCGAAAAATTATCGGTATTGCTAAAGGTCAACCCGTGTATAAGATTTTGGTGGTTGAGGATCATTGGCCGAATCGGATATTACTCGTGAATTTATTAAAACGAGTTGGGTTTGAAGTCCAGGAAGCGGTGAATGGACTCGAAGCTATTGAGGTTTGGAAAACTAGGCATTCGGATTTGATCTGGATGGATATGCGAATGCCGGTGTAAGCCTCTCCCAACCCCGGATCGACCTGTAACGCCTGCTGATATGCGGAGATCGCCCCCTCTCGATCCCCCCGATCCATTAAGGCAACACCCAAATTCACATACACCTGAGCCAACTGAGGATTTAACCGCAAAGCCTCCCGATATTGGGCGATCGCTTCCTCCAATAACCCCTCTTGCTGCAAGACCACCCCAAAGCGATAAAACTCATCCGCACTCGGTTCCTCGGCAGATGAGAGCGCTGGAAAACCCATACCCAGGGCGATCGCCAGCACCGTTCCCAAAACCACACCATTACCATTCATTGTTATATTGCTCTCCAATTTGAACTGAACTGGTGTTCTTGTTCAGGCTCACAACCGAGCGTCCGGTAAGATCAGCATCGCATCGCCAAACGAATAAAAGCGATAGTCCTCGGCGATCGCCTCCTGATACAACTGTAGTAGTCGCGATCGACCAACCAAAGCACTCACCAGCATCAACAAACTCGAACAAGGCAAATGGAAATTGGTAATTAATCCCTCAACCACCTGCCACTCATACCCTGGATAAATAAATAAATCCGTCTTGCCATAAAAGCCCGATCCTACAGAATCCGCATCTAGCGAATCCTGGGACTTCCACCAATGAGCCGCTCCTTCCAACGCTCTCACCGACGTTGTGCCCACCGAAATTACTCGTCCGCCCCGCTTTTGAGTCTCCCGTACCTTCTGCCAAGTCTCCCCAGAGACCTCCAACCACTCCTGATGCATTTGATGCGTGCGAATATCCTTCACCTCCACCGGGCGAAACGTCCCTACCCCCACATGCAACGTCACCATTGCCCGCTCAATTCCCAAATCCTCCAATTCCTCCAGCAGCCGAGGAGTAAAATGCAACCCCGCAGTCGGCGCAGCCACCGAACCTGCTGCCTGTGCATACACCGTCTGATACCGATCCGCCTCTGCCTGTGTATCCGTCACATAAGGGGGAAACGGCACATGACCATAATCATCCAACAGATCCTGTAACTCTCGATCTCCAGATAACTCAAACTCCAAAAACCGCCCCCCAGTCGCCTCATCCGTCCCTCGAATCTTTGCCTTTAATGGGGGCAAATCTTCACCGCCATGGGCAGAAAATTCAACCACAGCCCCTGGTTTGAGCCGTCGTCCCGGCTTCACCAGTGCCAACCACACATGACGCTCCACCCTCTCTAGCAGCAGCGCCTCCATCTCCATCCCCGTAGACTTATATCCATACAACCGCGCCGGAATCACACGCGTATTATTAATTACTAATAAATCCCCGCGCCGTAACCATTGGGGCAACTCGCAAAACACTCCATGATGACATCCTGTGGATGAATCTACCACCAACAACCGCGAACTATCCCTAGGAGTAACCGGATTTTGGGCAATACACTCCTCTGGGAGAATGTAATCATACGCATTCAAATCATAATCCCGATCATCCCTTAATTCCCGCTCTCGATCCATCACTCAATTCCAATCAACACTCTTCAAGATACCCCATCCTTTCAAAGAAGACACGGAGAGGGGGAGACACGGAGACACGGAGAATCACATAATCTTATAGGGTGTAGGGTAATCAGAAGGGCGATCGATAAACATACCCATCTTCCCTATCTTCCCTATCTTCCCCTATCTTACAAGTGAAGGAGTTTCATGATTGTGCATCCACAGACCCTCAGATAGCCCTAAATTCCATAGAGTTATCTCATTCTCCGCCTCCCCAGGTTCCCGCGTCTCTGTGTCCCCTCATCCCCCCACTCCCCCACCAAAATTGGGGGAATCTACCCAGATCATATCGGGGAACCTTCCCCTACTCATGATCTCCGCTATCCAGAGACAATGGAACTGTAGCATTTGACAGGTGACTGAAGGAAAATTTATGGACTATCTTTACTACCTCGCGAATGCCAGCTTAACCCTCCGGATTATTGAATATCTAAACCTTTTACCTCAATTTCAGGTCAATTTTGTTACCGTTATTCATCAAATTGATGGTTGGGTCGTCCGGATCAAGCTGGCCCGAGAATTCAATTCACAAGAAGCGGGTAACTTCCGTGCCGTCCTGAACGAATTAGGATTTGCATATCAACCAGAGATTCGTGTGCAAATGGCCCTATGGAGTCTAGAAACCGGTCAATCTCCCACCCATGTCATGCGTCGCTACCAAGTAGCAGTCGTATCCCATGGAAGACCCAATCGCATCGAAATAGAAACTTTCCGCAAACAATTTGTGATGGGATTAGGATACTGTCCAGAAACTTTAGCCTAATTCCTAACTAATCAATAACCTCGTCAAGCTATAATGCAGCCAGCAATGAAGAAGACCTGATTAATTATTTTGAGTCTGTCCTCGGAATCATTTGTCTAGAAGCAATGTTAAGAGATTCGTGAGAGGGATTGACACACTTCAGGGAGACTACTGCTATAATCTTCTAGGCGTACGCCATAACCATAGCTATTTAATGTGAGGAGTGATTGATTATGGGAATCATACCTACTGTATTAACCAACGACCCTTCTGGGATTAATGGTTTATCTCGGACTGTTGCCACCCCAACACCTGTTGGTTTAGTTTTTCCTCAGATTACAGCACCCACCAATGATTTTGTGAGTCTGGGGGCTAATTTTACCACCGGTCCTGGCGGACTCTGGATGCTTGATGGAAATGACACTGTAATTGGTTCTGTCGGTAACCAACGAATTCTAGGGAATGCAGGCGATGATTGGCTTTATGGCGGCAACAATCAAGATAAACTCGCTGGTGGCCAAGGAAATGACCGTCTAATTGGTTTTTCTGGTAGAGACTTGCTTCTAGGTAATCTAGGTGACGATAACCTGTCGGGGAATCAAGATGAGGATACCCTACGAGGTGGTCGAGGAAGTGACGAGCTTAATGGTGGTGCTGGTGACGACTGGCTTTTCGGTGATTTGGGCAAAGATGAATTAACCGGAGGAGCAGGATTCGATACCTTTGTTATCCGTAGTAATGGATTTGATACAGTGATCGGAGGAGTGCCCAACAGCACGGTCGATCCAGCTAACCCCCTGAATGCTGATGTGATTACTGATTTCAATCCTCAACAAGATAAGATAGGTCTAGACAGTGGTCTGGTCTATGCTAACTTGAGATTCGATACCGGCCAGAACATTGTTGGAGGAACCGCTAACGATACAATTATTTTCAACAACTTGAACAACCAGGTTCTGGCAGTTCTTCAAGACTATAATTTGGGTATCAATAGGTTTGATGTCCAGACACTCACTCCGTTCCAGCAAAATCTAGGATCTGATTTCTTTGGCCCCTTTATTGATGGCATAGCCTAGTTATACCATAAATTAATTTCCGTCAGGGGCTATCCTATCGATTTAGGGTAGCCCTTTTGATTGCAGTTTACCGATTAAAAAATAGGTTTTCAGTGGACCTTTTCCTTTGATGGGAATTTTGCCTCGCTCTTGAAATTGATATTTTCCCTGGAGTTTTTCATAAGTGGATTGACTCACCTGGATTTTGCCAGGAAGACCATGGGATTCCATACGACTGGCTGTATTGACAGCATCTCCCCACAAGTCATAACTAAATTTTTTTGTGCCGATCACTCCAGCAACAACTGGCCCAGTATTAATACCAATGCGGATCTTAAATTGTTCTTGAGATTGGTGATTAAATTGCTCGATCGCTTCTTGCATCTCTAAGGCCATATTAGCAATAGCCTCTGCATGATCGGATCGCTCTATGGGAATTCCCCCAGCGACCATGTAAGCATCACCAATAGTCTTTATTTTCTCTAGATGATATTTTTGAGTCAGAGCATCGAAGCGAGAAAAAATTTGATTGAGAAACCCAACTAATTCAGAGGGTGAAAATCGCTCGGCTAGTTGAGTAAACCCCACTAAGTCAGCAAACAGGATGGTAACTTCAGCAAAACCATTGGCAATAGTCGAGTGGCCATTTCTCAATTCAGAGGCGATCGCCTGGGGCAAAATATTAAGCAATAAGCGCTCTGATTTTTCTTGCTCCTGATACACTCGACAAAACATTTGATAAAACGCTTGCATGACTGCCCCTAATTCATCAGAGCGTTGGCTAGAAGAAAAAGAATAAAATTGGGGATTAACGGGGTGACGATCCGGATTAGATAAGGCTTCTCCTGCGGCAATCAAATCATCTCGCAGGCGTAGAATAGGAATAATGACAGTTATCCCTAAAACCAATAAGGTTGAGGAGGTGACTACGATCGCGATAATGATGACTAATCCCAGAATTCGCCATTTATAGGCATTGAGCAAGGGTTGAATCCGTTCAGCATTGTGGCGAGCCACTAAAGTATACTCAATACCTAAATAGTCTCCAGACCAAGCCACATCATAGTGCAGTCTATTCCAAGTGCGATCGCGGACAATGTCCGCCTGTTGGGTTTGCTCAAAGGAAATTTCGGGTAACTCGCCAAACTCATAAATGGCTTTTCCAGTGCGATCGTAAATGGTAACTCCCACAATAATCGAATCTTCTGTTATCGTTTTTAGCTTTTGATAAAACTCTGGATCGTTATCCATTCCCAGTGAGCTTAAACGGACAATAGAATCAATAACCGCTGAAGAGACTTCTTCAAGTTGCATTAACTCCTGTTGTTCTTGCCGAGAATAGGACGGAATTAAAATAAGCCCTTCGATCGCCATTAAACTCAAAAACACCCAACCCGCAATCTTACGGGATAACTGGGCGCTCAATAGGTTGACTAGGGTGGAAAACTGAATAGACATCCATCAGATCCTAAGAGTACAAGCTTAGAGATCTCTACATCAGAGATCCTTGTTTATCATGATGTCACCCAAAGTTAAATGACTGCTGAATGGATGCAGATGCAGAAGGGAATTCAGGATCAGCTACCATAAGTTTAGACCAATCTCAGTGTATCTTATCGGGTCTAGAAGCTTTTCACCCTCACTCATCCATTGCTATTCCTATGCTAGAGCAACAACCCAAGTCCAATACCCCAACTCAGAAATTATCTCCTCCCTGGTTCCAAGATCCTCTCCATCCCAATGATTCAGGATTGTTTCTTTCTGAAGCTGTTTTTAACCGCACGCTCGTGCTACTTCCTATGGTAGGGTACACGGTCTTGGGTTTAACAGTAATTAATACGGTTATTCTGTTTATTCCTTTCCAACCCTTCAATCCGGTTTGGGTATTGGAGACGATGGGACATTTGGTTGAGGGATGCTGGTTTCCTTTACTGGGATTGGTGTGTGTTCTTTATGGTCGCTGGGGTTATGTGGATCGTTGGGAGTTAAGGTTATGGTGTTTTTTGTCTCGGATGATGTTGTTGGTGGGTTTGGGTTATTTATTGATGGTTCCTGTGGGAATTCGTCAAACTTGGAAAATCGAGGGGATGAACCAGGCTCAGTTACAGTCCCAAATGGTTGAACACAATCAGGTTTTTGCCGATGCTCAGGAGCATCTTCAACAAAGCCAATCCATCGAAGATTTAAATGAATTAAGGGTTTGGATGTTTCCGAATCGGGTCTTACCTATCCGTGATAATCCCCAAGAGTTGAAGAAACAATTGCAGCAGGAATTGGCACAAACCCAACGGGCATGGGAAGGGCAATTGAGAAGTCAGAGGAGGGCACAACGGTTGACGCTGATGAAAAAGTCGGTTAAGTGGAATTTGGGAGCAATTGTAGGAGGCGTGGCGTTTTTGTTGCTTTGGAATAAGACTCGTTGGAGCCGTCATGTGCGGTTACGTTGAAATGGGTAATGGGTGTAAAACAATGATTTGTAGGAGCAAAAAATTTTTCACCCCTACAGTTGATGAAATTGTTTAAAGACCCCTCCAAGTGTTTTGGAAATCTAGATCGTGCCAGCGATCAAATTTCGTTTCGCTTCGCGATCGCATCATCTCTACAAAGTCCTCTGAGCCGATCGCTTGTTCGACGGGCCAAACCCCTGGTTTTTTCAGTTTTCCCTGCCAAATCCACTCAGCTAAGGTTCCTGTGCCCCACCCGGCAGCGATCGCCGTATGGGGATGATAAAATCGGCTTTGATATTGGGCCTGTTTGCCCTGGCGCTCTCCTTCCACTTCGACAATCATGACAATACCGACACTAGAGAAGCGATCGCTAATTTGCGTCATGCGATAACTAATTTGCGAGAGTCCTTCAATGACCCAAGGATGATTAATCCAAGATTGAGGTAATTTAGTCATCAGAGCCGTTAAACGGTTGTAAATATCGGGTGCAGAGCCGAATTTAGTAATCACATTCTGTACGGGGAAACTTTCCGCTAATGTCCAAGCTTCGGGGACATCGTACCAATAGACTCCCAGGCGATCGAATGGGGAGCCAAAGTCGATAATTTGGCGATCGCTGTAGGGGGCGATCGTTTGCCATTGTCCCCCTATCCAGGCTAAAAACGGATGTTGCAGGCCTAAAAATGTTGTTCGCATCACCGTTATCCCTGCGCCTCCAGACCCTCCTACGGCATAATACAGGCGAATCGTTTCTACTCGATCGAATGGGTCTACTGCTTGCCGTACCATGCTATTAGAAATGCCCGGAAAAACCCCCGTATTTACAATGGCAGTAATTCCCGCTTCTTGAGCTGCGGGGGCTAATGCCAATGCTTTTTGGGTAAACGAGCGATGATCGCTAACATCCAGATAATCCACCCCTTGTTCAATACAACCCTTGAGAACCCTAGCGTCCCGATGGTGAAACGGCCCAGCACAATGAATCACCAGTTGACTTTCGGCGATCGCCTCTTGGAGCTGCTCCCGGTTCCCTAAATCAAGAGCCAAAAATTGCCCCATGAAATCCCAATCATGCCTCGGACGCTGACGACCTGTAACTACAATCTTTGCCCCCATGCGCCCTTGTAAATCTTGGGCCACATGATGACCAATTCTTCCGGTTCCTCCCACAATTAAGATTTGATCTTTAGCCAACGTCTTTACCTCAATTCGTTATGAAATCCTGACTCTTTCCCAAGAAATGGTTTTAACTATGATAAGATACTGGGTTGGCATAAGGCTTAACCATCTTAACCGTTTTCAGCCTAAAAAACAGAAAACCGATAGACTCAAATGGGGGTAAAGCAATTGAATGAGACGCTTATATAGGCTATTCAAGGAAAGTATGGAATCCCGTTTTCTTGCATTGCCTTTTGCCTTTCGCCTCTTGCCTCCTTCCTTGACTGGTTACCCTTCGCGTCTACCCTATCTTAAATTGAATTATGACCGATCAAATTCGCTTTTTAATGTGTGATCCTGAACACTATGACGTGGATTATGTCATTAATCCTTGGATGGAAGGCAATATTCACAAATCCTCTCGCTCTATAGCAGTAGAACAGTGGAACAAACTTCACCATATTATTAAAGAACATGCCATCGTAGAATTAGTAAAACCGGAACAGGGATGGCCGGATATGGTGTTTACTGCTAATGCAGGTTTAGTACTGGGTAAGACGGTTGTTCTCAGCCGATTTTATCACCCTGAACGACAAGGAGAAGAACCTCATTTTAAGACCTGGTTTGAATCTCAAGGATTCACGGTGCATGAATTACCGAAAGATGTACCTTTTGAAGGGGCAGGCGATGCTTTATTTGACCGGGAAGGAAGATGGTTGTGGGCTGGGTATGGATTTCGGTCTGAACTCGATGCTCATCCGGCGATCGCCGAATGGTTAGATGTAGAAGTTCTCTCCTTACGCTTAATGGATGAGCGCTTCTACCATCTCGATACCTGTTTCTGTCCCTTAAGCGGTGGCTATCTGCTCTACTACCCACCTGCCTTTGATGGATATTCTAATCGCCTCATTGAAATGCGGGTTCCGGCGGAAAAACGGATTGCCATTAGTGAACCCGATGCCGTTACTTTTGCTTGCAATGCGGTCAATATTAACGATATTGTCATTCTCAATAAAGCCAGTCAAGATTTAAGAAATCGCTTAGAAACTTCTGGTTTCCGAGTCATTGAAACCCCATTAACGGAATTTTTGAAAGCTGGGGGCGCGTCGAAATGTCTCACCCTGCGAATTACCGAACCGGTACGCACAGAACTCCACGCTACCACGCAAATTGATACCCGTACCATTCACATGGTTGGCCATTTACTCGATGCAGGATTAATGAACCGGGCGTTAGATTTGATTGTGGATGGTGGCGGTAGCTTCAAGGTTCTGAACTTCAATTTGGGCGAACAACGGCAAAGTCCCTCCGAAGCCGATGTGAAAGTGTCTGCTCCTTCGGCTGAGGTCCTCGATGATATTATGTCCCAGTTGATTGATTTGGGCGCAATACCCGCCTCTGAAGACGAGGAAGAATCGCGACGCGAACCGGTTCCTCAACCCGGAACTGCACCAGATGATTTCTATGTCAGTACCATTTATCCCACAGAAGTGCGGATTCAGGGCACTTGGGTGAAGGTACAAAAACAACGCATGGATGCTTCGATCGCCGTTACCTATACAGAGGAAGGACCAGTAGCTCAATGTAAATTAATACGAGATCTGGCGATCGGTGAAGATGTAATTGTCGGTACTCGCGGCATTCGCACACTGCATAAGGTGGAAACCCGGGATCAAAAAGCACCTCAAGAGTTTAGCTTTATGAGTGGTGGAGTCTCCAGCGAGCGCCGCGTAGAATTAATGGTTGAGCAGGTGGCTTGGGAGTTGCGCCATATTCGCGATCAAGGCGGTAAAGTGGTGGTGACGGCTGGCCCGGTGGTTATTCATACTGGTGGCGGACAGCACTTAGCGACACTGATCCGGGAAGGCTATGTACAAGTGCTATTGGGTGGAAATGCGATCGCCGTCCATGATATCGAACAAGCACTGATGGGAACGTCCTTGGGTGTGGATATGAATCAAGGCGTAGCCGTACAAGGAGGGCATCGTCATCATCTGAAGGTGATTAATAAGATTCGTCGCTGTGGGAGCATCGCCCAAGCAGTAGAATCTGGAGTATTAACCAAAGGGGTGATGTACGAATGTGTCCAGAATCAAGTGCCCTTTGTCTTGGCCGGTTCCATCCGCGATGATGGTCCCTTACCCGATACCCAAATGGATATGATCGCGGCTCAACAAGAATATGCCCAACTCCTACAAGGTGCGGATATGGTGCTGATGCTCTCCTCGATGCTCCATTCCATCGGTGTCGGCAATATGACTCCTGCGGGTGTAAAAATGGTTTGTGTGGATATTAGTCCAGCCGTTGTAACCAAATTAAGCGATCGCGGTTCCTTAGAATCGATCGGTGTAGTTACCGATGTCGGCTTATTCCTGAGTCTGCTCGTGAACCAACTCCATAAACTAACCACCGTTTATCAAACCGTTTCGTAGCCTAAGAACCAGGGGAATGGGGGATAGGAAGCTATTACTCCTCCCCATCCCCCATTCTCCTCTTACTCCTTCATGACCCTATTGCCATCGATCAATAAATTGCTACAATTTGAGGAACAACTGCCCATTCATTGTCATTAAGACTTTCAATCAACATGGCATCCCAACAGGTTCCCCAAGAAGTCGTCGATCAAGTCGCTGAATATTTCAGTATTCTCTCAGAACCGATGCGCTTAAAGCTTTTAAACTTATTGCGCGATCGCGAGCATTGTGTACAAGAATTGGTCGAAGCCACCCAAACCAGCCAAGCGAACGTCTCCAAGCACCTCAAACTGATGTTACAAGCAGGAATTCTGAAACGACGATCGGAAGGAACGTCCGCTTACTATAGCGTTAAAGACGAATTAATCTTTGAACTGTGTAATTTAGTCTGCGATCGCATCGCCAGTCGAATTGAACAGCAAGCCCGTCACTTCCGAAGTTTTAGTATGACGGGCAAACAACTGATCTCCTAGAGGGCAAACTCTTGGTCATAGACTGCGCGAGTCATGGGTTGCTGAATTTCCAAGCCTCCCCCCCCTAAATACTCCAAGGGTTCACCTTCGACAGACAGCCAAACTTGAGCATCTCGGTCTAAACTGGTGGCTGTATACAAAATTTGCCCTAATCGTCCCATCATCGAGGCGCTGCCGCCTCCTGTAGTAAATTCCTGGGAAAAATTCAGGTGGATACCATCGGATTTTTGCTCTAAACTTAACACCGTTGTGCCTGGGGGAATCGTACTCGACATTTCCGGGTCGGCAGGAGCTTCTAAAACCGTTTTCAAGGCCAGGGTCAACTGCTCTTCGGATGACCCAATTGTTTTTATCTGCACAGGTGTAGAGACTAATTCTAAACTATTCCCAGTATCTTTAAGCCAATAAGCTTGAGGGATATTGTTTTCCGACGGGATAGGTTTGACTTCTTCTAGGATCGAAGATGAACTGTTAGGAGCCTGCATAGAATTAATCATCCACCAGGCTGTACCCCCTCCAGACCCTAGAATTAAGGCTGATAGTCCGACGACTAAGCCAATATGAATACCGCGATTTTGTTTGGGTTGTTCCATGATTACCGTCCTTATTGAGTTGCGCGATGTTGAATACACGAGGGAATAGGTAATAGGGAATAGGGAATAGGAAATAGGGTAAACCAGGTTTTCCCTTCTGCCCATTACCAACATATGATATGGATCGAGGTCTACTCCTCTAAATCAGGATTGTCTGAAGGCTCAAAGGGCTGGATTCTAAGAAATCCAGCGATTTCCAGTTGACCTGGAGTAATATGCATCTGCAATAGGCGCAGGATTACGGAATTTGATTCGAGGGTCCGGAGGTCAACTTGTTCGCGAATTCCCCGTTGAATCAGGTTTGTGACTAAGGGAGGAACCGGTTCTTGATTGACGGTGACCTCCAGATCGACGAGTTCTAAAGCCCACCCTTTTATGATAGTGACACCGGATTCAACAGCAAGGTTGAGTTCAAAGGGTTGGGAGGAGGATTCGGTATCCGAGTCGGGGATTTGCTGAAGTTGGACTTGAATCCGTATCCGGTTGTCTAAAAAGGTAATTTCTGGGTTAACGATATGATAGCGCTCCAGTTGGGTTACTGCCAGGCGAGGGAGGGAAGAAATTCCCAGTTGACGCAGAAAGTCACTCATTTGGGGTGAGTTTAACCACTCATTGAGCGCTGTATCCGTGAAGCCAATGTTAATTCCCGCTTGTAAGGGCTGCTCTAGGAAAGAAACGCTGGGGCTATTTCTCAAATCGTCCAGATTTAAATCAATGGCATCGGTTTCTATTTCTAGTTTAGCCATTTGTAAGTCGTCAGTGAGCCAAATCCCTCTGCCAGCAATTCTGACCCGTTCCGCTTGACCTTGTAGCAGTCGATGAACGGGAGCATTATCGACTCGCACCTGCCAAGTTTCTGCCCTATCAAAGGTAGATTTAAGCAGAGATTGGGTGATTTGATCGACAAATAGTCCAGAAGGCGATCCCACTAGGAATAAACTCGATAAGATAAGGGTTAGGCCTTCCATGACTGCATCTTCAGTAAGAGGTTCCTTGATGTTATACAATGCTATAACAGAGTTTTATCACGGTCTTGATGAAAACTTTAGATTGGACTCGAATTCTTCGGAATGCGGTGATTACAGCATTTTTAGCTTATGGATCGATGAGTTTTTGGACTCAAGCCCACTGGTCTATGTTAGCTTGGGGAGCAGCGATCGGAGGATTAGTGGAGTTGGGGTTTCAAGCAGGACGCGATCGCTAAAAACAGCCTAATCCTTAAGTAACAAAGGTTCAATTAAATCTAGAATTTTATCTAACCGATAATTGTGAGCGAGTTCACCAATCTGATCTTTAATTTCTACTTCAGATTCAGGTAATTCATCCAGCAGCTCTAGCACTTTTTGATCGTCGGCTTCACAACAGGCTTTATGCATTTTTCCCAGCCAAGCCACCGATATAGACTGCATGAATTCTCTCAATTTTTCCCAAGAGTCCACAGAACTCCGAACAAAATGGTTACTGGGTTTTTGTTCTTGCTTTTCTTTTTCCGTATTAAGTTGTATCTCAGCACTTTCTTCCAGCTTTTGGAAGGGTAGAATAACGGTTGCTGTTGTGCCTATATCAACTTGGCTCTCAAGTTTAATTTGACCGCCCATTTGCTTAACTAATTTCTGGCAGATGGGTAAACCTAATCCCATTCCTTCTTGAAACTCTCCTGTCTTAACATGACGTGAAAAAGGTTCAAATAAATGCTCTAGCTCTTCTGGTTTAATCCCACAGCCTGTATCTTTAATTTTCCATGTTATCCAATGGACTGTATTTGGATTGAAATTCAAATAATCAGGAATATTTTGAGAGAGCCGATCGACTCTCTCCCGATCTAATAGAGTGACCTGGATCGCGATCTCACCTTCGGAGGTGAATTTGGCTGCATTGTCTAACAAATATTTAAGAATTGTTTGTAAAGGATAAGCCTCGATTTGAATCCAGGCAGGAACTTCTGAATCCACTGTGCAAATTAGGGACACATTTTGAAAAGATAATTGACTGTCAAACGTACCCACCAGTTCATGAATTATATCATTTATCGCTACAACACTCAGGTATGTCGATGTATCTTTCTCCTCTTCATTACAGATGGAGATAACATTATTTATCAATTCCAAAAGCTTATAACCACCACTATAAATTCCTTCAATTAGATGGTTTTGCTTGTCCGAAAAATCCCGCTCTTCACGTAAGATTTGGCTGAATCCTAAAATGCTATTTAAGGGAGTTCGTAATTCATGACTCATTTGACTAATAAACTCACTTTTAACTTGATTCGCTTTTTCGGCTACTTCATTGGCTGTTTTGAGTTGATCTATATTAACTTTTAGCTGTTCATTAATTAACTCTAATTCCTGAAATGATTGATTGAGTTTTTGTGTCATTACATTAAAGCTCATTGCCAGTGTGCCAATTTCATCTTTACTCAATACCGGTATATTAAAATTCAAGTTTCCTTGAGAAATTCTTATTGCTGCTTCGGATATTTCGGCAATAGGTTTTACTAATCTGCGGGAAATAATATAGATCATTGTTAGAATTATGACCAGAAAAAGACAGCCAATCATAAGGATTTGGCGAGCCAAGTTTTCCGCTAAATTAAACGCTTGCTTTTGAGAAATTTCAGCAACTAAACCCATATTTTTATCTTCCAGCCACCGATAAAAGCCTAGGACTGGAACATCTTCATGGTTAATATATAATCCGGTTCCATTTTGACCTTCAAGAACAGAGTCAATAGCTAGGCTACGAATCGGCCGATCTTGATTTTCATCACCTAAGTTTAGGGAATTGACAAATGTATTTTTTCCACCAATACGACTAATCAAGTAAATCTGATTATCCTGGTCATAATCTTTGCTATTGTGAAGAACTTTATCGACTTCACCCAAGTCTAGTTCTATGGAAATATAAGCAAGTTTCTGATTATCTCTATAAATTGGAGTGACAAAAGTAATTGCTTTATTTTGAGTCAGAACAGAATTATAAAAGATGGGGTTGATGGGATCTTCTCGGTTCGTTACATAAGTGGTTAAATCTCCTAATGGCTGGTAGGTTTTTTCTAGAAAAGGATTAGTTGAGATAAGGACAATACCTTGATTACTTACAATAGAAGCAATTTTTATATTGGATTTAATATCGGTGACTTTAATTAAGATATCTTTAATCTGTTTATGAATGATATCTTGAGAGAGACTGGGATCGGAGTTGGAATTTAAAAAAATATCGATTCGATCAATAATTTCTGGGATTTGGGCCAATAAAAATGCATCTTCCAACTGTAGTAAAAACCATTGGTTAATTTCGTTTTCTTTGATCGAAACAGCTAATCTAAGCTGATTGATCATGGATTGTTTGAGGGAAGAATGAGCTAGGATATAAGCGCTAGCTGCAACAAGAACCAGAATTAAAAACGAGAGACTCGAATAATAAATAGCGAGTTTTTTAAGCAGACTTTTTTTAAAGAAACGAATCATAATGACAAGGTTAAAGATGCATTATTCGTGAATGGACAGAAAAAGTGATGTTATTTTTAAATCTTTAAGACTTCACTGGATTAAGGTTAAAGTTGTTCTAAAAAGTTGATGAATGGTTGCCAATTATCATCCACCATAATGGGGTTCCATATGGCTTCGATCGCTGGTCTCAACAGATCGACTTGTGGATTAGCCTTTTGCAGACGATCGTCAATTTCAGCTAGTTTTTCTTCGCCGTTTCGACCTAATACCCTATGATACAAGATTTTCCAAGCCTGCCAAATTGAACTAGGGCCAGCGCTAGACCAGTTGGGAATTTCATCCATATGTTTTGACCAAATGGGATCGAAGCGATCGCGCAGACCCATAAAAAATTGAGGGTATCCGTTCTGAGTATCTTTGAGTAATTTTAGGGTTAACTCGACTAACTCCTGGGCTTCTTTTTCTTCCATTTGATCGCGATCTAAGCCTAACCGACGTAACATGAGTTGCTGGTAAGCCGGTTCATAATGAACCTTAAACTGTTCTAAACTCTCTTGCATAGCAGTTTTGGGGATCGCTTTAGCCAGAGCGACACTGAGCAGTTCTAAATTGAGTTGACAAATCAGAGGTTGATTCCCATAACTGTAGCGTCCAGAATAATCGAAAGAAGCGGCTGTAAAATTAGGATCGTAATGGGGAATAAAAGCATAGGGCCCATAGTCAAAACTTTCACCGGTAATCGACATATTATCGGTATTTAAAACCCCATGACAAAAACCTGCGGCCATCCATTGAGCGGCTAATTGGGCGACTCGTTGCACCAATTGATCGTAAAATCGGATGTAGCGATCGCGTGCAGATTCAGGCTGCACTAGAGGGAAGAGCGCTGGATAATAGGTTTCAATGACATGATCTAAGAGTTTGATGATTAAATCCGATCGCTCGAAATACCGCAGCCGTTCAAATGTACCAAAGCGGATATGGGAGCGACTCCAGCGTACCATCACGCACGATCGCGCCGGAGACGGTTCATCGGATCGCCATAATGACTCTCCCGTTTCGATCAGACTCAAACAACGAGAAGTCCTTACCCCTAACCGATGCAGCATTTCTCCGGCTAATATTTCCCGTACTCCCCCCTTGAGCGTCAACCGTCCATCTGCCCCCCTGGAATAGGGAGTCATGCCCGATCCTTTTGTGCCAAAATCATATAATTGGCCATCAACTGCTCGCACCTGGCCATACAAAAACCCCCGACCATCGCCTAACCAGGGGTTGTATTCTCCAAATTGATAGCCATGATATTTGAGCGCTAAACAAGGGCGATCGCTTTCAAATTTGCCAAAAAAGTCGATAAAATGGCGATCGCTCACTTGCTGGGGATTGAGTCCCATTTGCACAAGCAGATCGTTATTTCGCCATCGCAGAATATGTTGAGGAAATTGAGCTGCTGCCACGGGATCGTAATAATCATCCCCTAAGTTTTCTAGGGCACTTTCGGTGTTTAAACTCTCAAAAGGATTCGTCTCTACCGTGTCACTCATCACTTGTCCTGATTATGTCCCTCTCCTATTCTGACTCAGAAGAGGCATCTTCTGCTTGTCCCAAACGACGAATATTGAGGACATCGCTCATATTGCGAATTTGAGTAAACACAGATTCAAGTTGGGGGCGATCGCGAATTTCCATCCCTAAATTGATCGTTGCAGGTTTCCCGGGTGTAGTGTTCACATCCACGTTACGCACATTAATCCCTTGATCGCTTAACCGAGAGAGAATATCCTTGAGAATGCCTACCCGGTCAATGGTTTGGATTTGCACTTGCACAATATAGGTCATAGCAGTCGGAGTTCTTTTCTGGTTTTTACCGTTCCAACTGATCGGGATCAGGCGATCTCCTTCCACATTTTCCACATTTTGACAGCCTTGGCGATGAACAGAAATTCCTCGTCCCCGAGTAACCACTCCAATAATCAATTCTCCCGGAATAGGATTACAGCATCCAGCCAGATAATAAAGCAAGCCTTCAATCCCCACAATGGGAGAACTGTGCTCCCCACCAGAAGACTGAGGTGCAGAAGACGACGACGGAATCACCGCCTCACCTTTGAGTCCTTCTTTACACTCCGGTTCTAAGGGTTGAGTGGCGCGAATCGCATCTCGCAGACGGTTCACGACCAAGTTTAAGGTCAGCTCACCATAACCCAAAGCAGCGAGTAAATCATCAACAGCGTGATAATTACAGCGTTCTACAACCCATTGCATAGGTTGGGATTTGAGTAGAGCTTCAAACCCAGATTTACCCATTTCTTTTTCCAGCAGTTCCCGCCCTCTGGCAACATTTTCTTCTCGATGCGATCGCTTGTACCATTGCCGAATTCGGTTCCGCGCTCCTGCGGTTTTGACAAAATTGAGCCAATCTAAGCTAGGATGGCTATTTTTTTGCGTCAAAATTTCCACAATATCCCCATTTTTCAACATCGTATTCAACGGAACCATCCGGCCATTGACCCTAGCACCCGAGCAATGATTGCCCACTTCCGAGTGAATTCGATAGGCAAAATCAACCGTTGACGATCCCGAAGTCAGGGAGAGAACATCCCCACGGGGAGTGAAGACATAGACATCATCTTCAAATAAATTATCTTTGATATTCTCTAAGTATTCCTGAGCATCTTTGAGATCGTTTTGCCAATCGAGCAGTTGACGTAACCAAGTAAACTTTTCATCGGTATCGGTCATGTCGCCATAGTTCGATCCGGCTTCCTTGTATTTCCAATGGGCAGCAATCCCATATTCTGCCACTTGATGCATTTCCTGGGTACGGATTTGCACCTCTAAAGGCCGACCAGTGGGCCCAATCACGCCCGTATGCAAGGATTGATAGCGATTTGGTTTCGGCAGACCAATATAGTCCTTAAATCGACCTGGGATCGGCCGGAAGGAGTCATGAACGATCGCTAATGCCCGATAGCATTGATCGTTATTTCCAGTAATTATACGAATTCCAGCAATATCAAAAATTTCGTGAAACTCCTTTTGCTGCTTGTGCATTTTGCGATAAATGCCATACAGATGTTTAGGACGACCCGTAATTTCTACAGTGGCAATCCCAATCTGTTCCATCCGAATCTCTAGAATTTCAATCACATTCTTCAGGTGTGTTTCCCGGTCTATCCGCTTTTCGGCTACTAGGGATTGCACGTCCCGATAGTAGGTGGGTTCTAAATACTTAAATGCAAGGTCTTCGAGTTCCCATTTTATGCGCCCGATTCCCAAGCGATTAGCTAAAGGAGCAAAGATTTCACGGGTTTCTAAGGCGATCGTCCGTTGTTTATCCTCCTTCATAAATTCTAGGGTTCTCATATTATGAAGTCGGTCGGCTAACTTGACCACAATCACCCGAATATCTTGGGCCATAGCCAAAAACATCCGCCGAAAGTTTTCTGCTTGGCGTTCGGTTTTACTAGAAAATTTGAACTTAGAGAGTTTGGTTACTCCTTCGACCAGTTGCCGGACTTCTGAACCAAAGCGCTCTTCCAACTCTTCTGGGGTTACCTCTGTATCTTCCACCACATCATGGAGAAAACCGGCGGCAATCATGGGGGCACTGCCTCCGAGTTCGCGCAATAATCCCGCGACTGCAACCGGGTGAGAAATATAGGCCTCTCCTGATTTTCGATATTGTCCTTTATGGAGTTGATAAGCAAATTCAAAGGCTTCCCGAATTAAGCGCCGATCTTCTGGCAATTCAGGGGGAGGAATCGATTCAGCGAGGACTTGCTCTGGGTTTAAACAAGCAGTTAACCACTGGTGACAAAGGGTGATTCGGGATCGAAGGGAACGGTATTTTTATTGGCAG
>NZ_CEZBFX010000048.1:0-34963 GCF_982964205.1 Roseofilum sp.
TCCCACTGTGAGGGAACCGAACAATCTCCTTGAACTTTAGCACTTTTTATCTTCTTAAGGCTTCTAGGGTTTTTCTTAATCTCCGGTTTCTTAATTCCTTGACAGACCCGGGGGAATTGGCTATAAAATGGTGTAAGGATTGAGGCGAGTTGATGCCAACTACTTTAGCTATTTCCGGAAAGGACTTTCTGGGGATAGGAGAAATAATTCCTAAATGTAAGTATTTAAAATATTCATAACTTCTCACCTCACCAAACATCTCTTGATAAGAGTCACAATATTGATCAACAACTGACACCCTAGTGTCCGGCGATCTGGGCAAATGTTTTAAGATCTGTAACTCTACATCCATTGATCTATCTCGCTTTTAGCTATTGATACTCTATTTTATTCTATCTTCATTCTCGGAGAGTGACAGAAGAGGGTTAATCGCTAATGTTCTACCGGAAGAGTGGGCAGATTTATAGACTCAAGGTCATACAGTGTTACTCACTAGGGAATAGGTTTGGTAAATTGCAAGATATACTAACTGCCAAGGCAGTTATTGTATAAAAAAATACTTAAAAGAGGGAAGACGCTTAAAAGCGAGACGGTATAACTCTATAAGCAATAGATCCTGTAATATTTGAAAAAATTTAACTGGTTATAAGGCTTACACTCCATAGATTGTTTAGCCAAAGAAAATCAACACTCGAAGGCATAAAGCCACAATAATCTATGGCATTCGATGTGAAAAGAACTGTGATATTTGGCTTTTGGCAGTAAACTGGAAGATACGATCAACATGAAATGATTAACCATCTATAGAGCCTCAAGAGAAACTGATGGTGGCAAAAGTCCTTAATTGGTAGGTTGAAGGAATGTGGGCAAAGTTGAGCAGTATAATCAAGCGACGGGGTAAAGTCTGGCTCACTGCTACTAGCATGACTGTAGCGATCGTTGGTGTGCGGCTTACAGGGGTATTGCAACCTTTAGAGCTGGCGGCATTCGATCAAGGGTTTCGCTTGCGTCCTGTAGAAGCTAGAGACGATCGCATTATCATTGTTGGCATTAATGAGACGGATCTGCAAACTGTGGGAACTTGGCCGGTTTCGGATGCCATCTTAACAACATTATTACAAAAAGTAAAAGCTCAAAATCCTAGCGTCATCGGGTTGAATTTATACCGTAACTTGCCCGTTGAGCCAGGTTATGAGGATTTAACCGCTCTATTTCGAGAGACTTCCAACTTAATTGGGATTGAAAAAGTAGTGGGAGAAAGTGATGGGTTGGAGATCGCCCCCCCTCCCGTCCTTGCTGAACTCAGTCAAATTAGTGCCAATGACTTCCCCTGGGATGTGGATGGTAAAATTCGCCGAGGGTTCCTCTATCTTGATGATGCTCAAGGCAATACCATCTTGAGCCTAGGCTTTCGTTTAGCCATGTCATACTTAGAAACCCACGATATTTCCCCAACAATTACCGAAGACTTTCAGATTACCCTAGGTGAAGCCAGCTTTTATCCCTTTTCCGGCAATGATGGGGCCTATATTCGCAGCAATGATGCCGGTTACCAGATTATCTTAAATTATCGAGGTAAACCAGGCAGTTTTACCACAGTTTCCTTGATGGATGTCCTAGAAGATCGAATTCCCGAAGATTTAATGCGCGATCGCATTATTTTAATTGGTTCCACCGCTAAAAGCTTAAAAGAATCGGTCTTAACTCCCTATAGCAATGAGATTCGAGGCATTCCTCAAGCTATGGCAGGAGTAGAAGTAAATGCTAATTTAATCAGTCAGATCGTCAGTGAGGCTATGAATGGTCGGTTATCCATAAAAAGTTTGCCCGATATCTGGGAATATCTGTGGATTTTTTCTTGGTCAATCATCGGCGCACAATATATTAGTCAATGGCGGTTAATTGACGGTATTGCTAAACTTTATATTTGGCGAACTATCCTCTGTTTTATCATCAGTGCTGCCAGTATTATTAGCATCAGCTATCTTCTCTTTCTCTACGGCTGGTGGATACCGATGATTCCCTCTGTTTTAGGCTTAACTAGCTCGGCATTGCTTGAAACCAGCTATACCCTCTGGAGTAATCTGAGAAAATCCCAACAACAACTACAAGATTATTTACACACTTTAGAATTAAAAGTTGCCGAACGTACCCAAGAATTACAAGCCGCTAAATTAGCAGCAGATGATGCCAATAAAGCCAAAAGTGAATTTCTCGCCAACATGAGTCATGAGCTGCGCACCCCCTTAAATGGGATTCTCGGTTATAGTCAGCTTTTAGGTCGAGACTCCAGCTTGAATTCTCAGCAGATTAATAACATCAAGATTATTAACCAATGTGGTACACATTTACTCAACTTAATCAATGATATTCTTGATTTAGCCAAAATTGAAGCCCGCAAAATGGACTTAAATCCTATGGATGTTCATTTTCAATCCTTTTTACTTGGAGTCGCTGAAATTTGCCGTATCAAAGCAGAACAAAAGAATATTGAGTTCATCTATAAAACTGATGATGAATTGCCAGAAAATCTATTTTTCGATGAAAAACGACTCAGGCAAGTTTTAATTAATTTAATTGGTAATGCTATTAAGTTCACCCATCAAGGAGGTGTTATTTTTCATGTTTATCACCGGATACCCATAATTGATTTAGATTCTAATTCTACAATTTACCCCCTAGATTTTACCATTGAAGATACTGGCGTAGGAATGACTCCTACTCAATTGAATACTATTTTTTTGCCTTTTGAGCAAGTGGGGAGTAAAAGTCAAAATGCAGAAGGAACAGGCTTAGGTTTAGCAATTACACAGCAAATTATTGATTTAATGGGAGGGGAAATAAAAGTAACCAGCAAGCTGGGGCAAGGGAGTAAATTCCAGCTTCACCTTGACTTAAAAAGCCATCATAAGTTTAGTCATAAAGCTAAACATTTCCGAGACAATCCCATTCACGTTAAAGGAAAACCACCTCGTATTTTAATTGTTGATAATCGCTGGCAAAATCGTGGAATTCTCTGTGAAATATTATCGCCGTTGGGATTTGAATTGGCTGAAGCAGAAAATGGTCAACAAGGTTTAGAGATGGTAGAAAAATTGAATCCAGAATTAATTATTAGTGATGTGGGGATGCCGGTAATGGATGGATTAGAGATGATTCGTCATTTACGGCGATCGCCTCAATTTGAAAAGACGATTATTTTAATTTCATCGGTGCGAGCATTTGCGTCCGATCGAGATCGATTTTTACAGTCAGGGGCTAATGATATTTTGTCTAAACCGGTTCAAATTGATGAATTGTTAGATAAATTGGAACATTATTTGCAGCTAGAATGGATTTATGAAACTCACGATATAGAAACTAAGGTACATAATTCTGCGATGATTCCGGAACAAAAAACACCGGAATCTACTGAATTAAAACAATTACACTATGCGGCTAAAATTGGCGATATTGAAGGAATAAAAGCGGAGCTAGGCCGAATTCGACAACTCGATTCAAGTTATCAAGATTTTGTTAAGCAATTGGAAGAAATGGCGGCGAATTTTGATGTGGAAAGGATTGAAGATATTTTGCAAAAATATGTCTAGTATGGGTCATATTGTAAGGTGGAGAATTCCCACCCCACCTCTATCTTCATTGTTGATTTTAACTATTCATTCTCTCCAAAAGTCCCTTAAACAGAGCTAATCCATCGGTTCCTCCTAAAACTGGATCGCTGGCGCGCTCGGGGTGGGGCATCATACCCATGACATTGCCGTTCTGATTGGATATTCCAGCAATATCATTGAGGGAACCATTGGGATTTTCACCGACATAGCGGAAGAGAACTTGCTGATTTTCTTCGAGTTGATTAAGCGTTTTGGAATCGGCATAATAGCGCCCTTCGCCGTGTGCAATGGGGAGGGTAACGCTCCGATCTTTGACGTATAAATGGGTAAAGGGAGTTTGATTGTTTTCTACTTTCAAGGTGATACGATCGCACACAAAGTGCAGTCCTTGATTGCGCGTTAAGGCTCCCGGTAATAATCCCACCTCAGTTAACACCTGAAACCCGTTGCAGATACCAAAGACGAGCTTACCTTGGTTGGCATGTTCAACGATCGCCCCCATAATGGGAGAAAATCGGGCGATCGCCCCACAGCGCAAATAATCTCCATAGCTAAATCCCCCCGGTAGTACCACCACATCCACATCATCTAATGTCGTTTCTTGATGCCAAATTAACCGGGTTGGACAACCTAACACATCGCGCAATACATACACCATATCGCGATCGCAGTTAGAACCAGGAAAAACCACCACCCCAAACTTCACGATGCTTTCCCCCCTACTCTGGAATTAAATCAAAACGATAATTTTCAATCACGGGATTGGCTAACAGGCGATCGCACATTTGATCGAGTTGCTCCTGAGCCTCCTGTTCTCCCTCCGCTTGCAGTTGTAAATCAATATATTTACCAATTCTCACCCCTTCTACGGTTTCATATCCCAATTCTTTTAAGCCCGACTCCACCGCAACCCCCGCTGGATCGAGAACGGAAGGGCGTAGGGTGACAAAAATTTTCGCACGATAGGTTTGAGCCACGATTGACTTGCCTTTAGGGTACACCACTTTTAAGAGTACACCCCCTGTCCTCAGAAAGAAACTGCTACAGTGTGCAATTGAACTCCTAATTCAACATAATTCAACATACATCCCCATGAATCCATTGAATCGGCGATCGCTCTTACGGCTGATCCTCACCAGTTTCCTCCTTCTGGCACTCTCCTTACCCTTCGGAGCGCCCACCTTCGCCCTAGGGGGTAAACTCCCCGAAATCGGACAACCTGCCCCCTCCTTCCAACTACCCACCAATACCGGAGAAGGGGAAATTTCCCTTTCTGATTATCAAGGACAATGGATCGTGGTTTACTTCTACCCTGCTGACTTTACCCCGGGCTGTACCCTAGAAGCCCGGCGTTTTCAACAAGATTTACCAGAATACTTAGAGCGCAATACCCAAATTTTAGGTATTAGCGCTGATGATATTAAATCCCATGCTGATTTTTGCGACAGTGAAGGGTTAAAATTCCCCCTACTTGCCGATACCACTGGGGCAGTGAGCAAAGCCTATGGTTCCTGGTTACGGTTTATCTCCATGCGCCATACGTTTATTATCGATCCCGATGGTATTCTCCGCGCCACGTTTACCAGCGTTCGTCCTGCCATTCACTCCCAAGAAGTTCTCACCCGTTTGGACGAGCTGCAAGCCTAATTAACTGTTTGATTACAGATAATCTTGCACCGTATCAACCGATAAGGATAGGATTTGGGCGATCGCCTCAGTAGCAATGGGACTTGATGCTGAGGCGATCGCCACTACGATGATTGGCTAAAAGAGGTAGTATTATGAACAGTCGTCACTTAACTGTAATTGTCTATAAAGAAAATAACCTGTATATTGCCGAATGTCCAGAAGTCGGTACAGTAGATCAAGGAGAGACCATAGAACAGGGGATCGCCGGTTTAAAACAAGCCACACAACTCTATTTAGAAGAATTTCCCCTCCCGAAAACTTCACCTCGCTTTGTGACTACCATTGAGGTTAACTATGCCTAAGTTACCACGAATTTCTAGTAGAGAAGCAATTCGGGCGCTTGAGCATTTAGGTTTTGAAGTTGTTCGTCAAACGGGAAGTCATATTGTTATGAAACAGACAACCTTTAGAGGCAATTGCCCCCAACCCCTACCCATTTTTAATTTTTATATTGATCTAACTTGCTCTTCCTCTAAGACTGTGGCAAGGTTTGAAACAGACTCTAACCATACACCCAACCATGCCGTTGCAACCGGAACCCGCAGAAAAAATCCAACAACGCTTCTTCTACCAAGGACGTAAATTCAGCTTCGAGGGCGCAACCCTGCGCCTTCCCAATGGCGTTGTCGGTGACTGGGAATGCATTCATCATCCTGGAGGCGCTCTTGCTGTACCCGTCACCCCAGAAGGAAAATTAGTCCTGGTGCGTCAATACCGCTTTGCAGCACAGGGACGACTGCTTGAATTTCCCGCTGGAACCGTAGAAGTGCATGAAGATCCCGCCGAAACCATTAAACGGGAAATTGAAGAAGAAACCGGATATCGAAGTCATAAATGGCGTAAACTGGGTGAATTTTTTCTGGCTCCTGGCTATTCCGATGAAATTATTTATGCCTTTTTAGCCGAAGATCTCGAACTCTTGCCTAACCCTCCCGAGCAAGACGAAGATGAAGATATAGAAACGGTGTTAATGACTCCGCAAGAATTAGAACAAGCCATTGTAGACGGGGAACAAGTCGATGCCAAATCCATTTCCGCCTTCGTTTTAGCCCGTCCCTTCCTCCGCTAAGGAGGTAGGCTAAAGTATTTGTAAAATAGCCAGCAGTATCCAATTACTCATTACTCCCATTACCCATTACCCGGGTGAAGCGCTATAACCTATGACTTCTCCTCCCCCTTCCCTAGAGAAACCCCGCCGTAAACAAAATGACTGGCAGCTTTTAATGCGACTGGCTCCCTATGCTCGTCGCCATGGAAAATTGCTGACAGCATCCTTAATCCTTTTATTGCCTCTGTCGTTGGCTGGCGCAGTTCAGCCTTTGATTATTGGACAAGCGGTTTCTAAACTTAAGAGCGAACCCACTTGGGCTATTTTAGATACCTTATCAGTATCTACCAGTATTAATCTCTTAGGGGGTTTGCTTCTGGTTACGATTCTCTTTCGCCTCCTATTTGCTGGCGTACAAGGGTTTATGATTCAAAAGGTGGGACAACAGTTAACCGCAGATATTCGCGATGATTTATTTGACCATGTTACTGCCTTAGCTGTTAAATTTTTTGACCGCACTCCCGTCGGGAGTTTGATTACCCGGTTAACCAATGACGTGGAAGCCCTCGGAGAGGTCTTTTCCACGGGAGCGATCGGCATTATCAATGATATTGTCTCCATTATGGTTATTGGTGTAGTGATGTTTCGCCAGCAATGGCAACTGGCGCTTCTGTTAATTGGTCTACTGATTCCTGTCACCTTACTGATTATTTATTTTCAACAGCAATATCGAGCTGCCAACTATATCGCTAGAGAAGAACTCTCCAAACTCAACGCCCAATTCCAAGAAAATATTATCGGCATCGATGTCGTCCAACTCTTTCGCCGCGAGCGGTTTAATCAAGAACTCTTTCGTAAAAACAATCAACGGTTTATTGAAGCCATTGATAAAACCATCTTCTATGATTCCGGAGTTTCTGCGACCTTAGAATGGATTGCCCTCGTCGCCGTTGCTGGCGTTCTCGGTTTAGGCGGAATGCTCATTCTACAAGATCAACTCACGTTTGGTATCCTCTCTGAATTTATCCTCTTTGCACCTCGTTTTTTCGACCCCCTGCGGCGGTTCGCGGAAAAATTCACCATGTTTCAATCGGGATTTACAGCCATTGAACGGATTCATGAACTTATGAGTCAACCCATTGATATTCGCGATCCAGAAGTCGAAAAACGCCAAAATCTACAAGTAGGGGTAGATTCACTCAGATCTGCCTTGGAAAAGGAAAAACTCGCTCAATCCCCCACTACAGAACTATCGGAGCTAAAAATAGGTGAAATTCGCTTTGAAGAAGTTTGGTTTGCTTACAAAAAAGATGAATTTGTGATTAAAAATCTAGATTTTACCATTCGCCCTGGTGAAAAAATTGCCCTTGTCGGACCAACTGGAGCCGGGAAAAGTTCCGTGATTCGATTGTTGTGTCGCCTCTATGAACCCACCTATGGACGGATTTTAGTCGATGGTATTGATATTCGCCATTTACCTCAGCAAGAGTTGCGCCGTCATTTAGGCGTGATTTTACAAGATGGATTTCTATTTTCTGGAGATGTAAAAAGTAATATTGCCCTGGGTGAATCCTATCCGTTATCCCAAATTCAAGCAGCGGCAAAACTGACTAATATTGACCGCTTTATTGAAGAGTTGCCCCAAGGATATAACACCCAATTACGAGAAAGAGGCACAAATTTATCCAGCGGACAAAAACAGTTATTAGCCTTTGCGCGAGTCGCGATTCGCAATCCGAATATCTTAGTTTTGGATGAAGCAACATCAAGTTTAGATGTGGGAACGGAAGCTTTAGTCCAAGAAGCCCTCGATCAGCTTTTAATCAATCGTACCGCCATTATTATTGCCCATCGTCTATCCACCATTCGCAATGTAGACCGAATTTTTGTCTTAAAACAGGGGGCTTTAGTGGAAACAGGAACCCATGAATCTTTATTAGCTCAAAAGGGATTATATGCGAGTTTGTATCAGTTGCAAATGTTGGGGACTTGAAGATAGACTTTAGCTATAATTTATGAAAATGGTAGAATACGAACTCTTAATTTAGATTCATTAATGGTTACTATAGCGCTTCGCGCTAGGCTCTCTAGCAATAGGCTTGCTTTGCAATAGCTTGTATGGCTTAGGTTCTAAGGCTTAAAGCTGTACCTCATAGAAGAGAGAAACGCTATAATGCTCCAGATTCTAGGAAATCTCTGCTTTTCTCAATGGCTGAAATAACAATATTTTCTAAGTGACTCGACAGCGCAAAGCGCCATAACGTCCTGAGAGTGGAGGAGAGAGAAAACCTTCTCTCCTCATAGGGGGATCAACCCGTGTTTCGCATTCCCGCAGCAATGCCGTTAATGGTGAGCAGAGCGCCTCGCAATAATTCGCCCTTACTATAGCGAGAAATCACGCCCGATGAGCCACTGGTATTATGTTGACGTAGGCGGCTTAAGAGGGAGACTTGTAACATGCCTAATGGAATGATCGTACGATTGCGTAACTGAACCGATCGCTGAAGTATGGGGTCTCCATCCAAAAGTCTCTCATGATTCGTAATCGCCAGAATCACTTCACGAGTGCGATAGAACTCCTCTTTGATTTGTTCAAACACCAGTTCGAGTCTCCCTAACTCCTCCTGGGGACAAAGTTTTTCCAGGTAGTGCCTAGAAATATGCAAATCTACCTTAGAAAGGGTCATTTCTACTTTCGAGACTACCATCTTGAAGAACGGCCATTTAGCATAGAAATATTGCAGCAGTTTCAGATGTTGTTGGGGTTCTTGATCGATAAATTCCTGAAGAGCCGCCCCTACTCCATACCAACTCGGCAGTAAATACCGAGCCTGAGTCCAGCTAAACACCCAAGGAATGGCTCGCAGTCCCGAAAGACCTTTCTTTTTACCTCCACGACGAGCAGGACGGGAGCTGATTTGCAGTTGACTAATTTCCTGGATGGGGGTGGCGTAGTGGAAGAAGTCGAGAAAATCGGGTTGTTCGTAGATCAGAGAACGATAGTGCGATCGCGCCTTAATCGCCAATTCTTCCATAATCTCATTCCAGGGGTCAATATCATCAAACCCACTGCCGAGGACTCCCGCTTGCACCACTGCGGAGGTAATCGTTTCCAGGTTATACAGGGCCAACTCCGGTAAAGAATATTTAGAGGCTAACACCTCTCCCTGTTCGGTTATTTTAATCCGTCCATTAATACTACGGCTCGGTTGGGCTAAAATCGCTTCATAGGCTGGCCCGCCCCCTCGACCGACAGAACCCCCGCGACCATGGAAAATCCGTAATTCTACTCCAAATGGAGTGCCGACTTGCTCTAGTGCTTTCTGGGCCTTATGAATTTCCCAGTTACTACTTAAGAAACCCGAATCTTTATTGCTATCGGAATAACCAAGCATGATTTCTTGTAATGCTGGTTTTTGCTCTTTTAAGGCTTCATATCCACCAGAAATGGAAGCTCGATAGGGGAGTAATTCAAACAGTGCTTGCATCACTATTGGCGCTCGTTTGAGGTCTTCGACGGTCTCAAAGAGGGGAACTACTTGTATCGTACTCACACCAGTGGCTGGATCGTAAAGTCCGGCTTCTTTGGCTAACAGCAGGACTTCGAGAATATCGCTGACATCATTGCTCATGCTGATGATGTAAGTTTGACAGATTTCCCGGCCAAATTCCTGTTGCAGTTGACGCACCATGCGTAGGGTTTCGATGGTTTCACAGGTTGTTTCCGAAAACGGTAATTCTCCTGGAATCAGGGGTCGCAAGGTTTGCAGCTCTGTCGCTAACCATTCAACCCGTTCTTCTTCGCTCAGGTCGTCATAGGATTGGGGTAGAATCCGCAAGTATTGGATAATTTCGTTAATGGCGCTGCTATGGCGAGAACTTTCTTGACGGATGTCTAAATGGGCAAGTTTAAACCCGTAAATTTCGACTTGGCAAATGAGATCTTCAAGTTCCCGACAATAAAAACCGGTTTCGGTTAGGGAGCGATGAATCAGTTGCAGTTCTTTCAGGAAGTCTTCACTAGAGGAATAACTGTGCGGGGTGAGGTTACTTTCGGGAAACTTGGGTCTACCGTCTTGGCCAATTAGGGGCCGATGGGTGACTTGAATTTCGGATTGCAAGTTGCGATCGCGAGTTTCTTCTAATCGTTTTAGAATATACGACAACTTTAGACGATAGGGTTCCTGGCGATAGCGAATTGATAGTTGCTCATAAACCACGGGAATCTGCTGCTGGTCTTGCTCTAAGGATTCTAATAGCTCGGGTAGCACATCGCTCCAGTGCAAGGATAAACTCAGGATATCCGTTAAGTATTTAATCGAAGTAATGTACTTTTCTAACACCAGGTTTCGTTGATAGCAAGCTGTTTGCCACGTCACTGAAGGGGTGACGGATGGGTTGCCATCTCGGTCCGATCCCACCCAAGACCCAAAGGTACAAAAGTTATATTGAGGAGGAGTTAAGTTGGGGAATGTGTCCTTGAGGGCCTGCTTAAACCTCTGATAGAGTTTGGGAATGGCATCAAACAGAACTTCCCCAAAGTAGTGGAGGGTATAATCAACTTCATCTAAGACCCTAGGCTTAAATTGATGCAATTCATCGGTACGCCACCAGAGGCGAATTTCTTGGCGTAGTTGTTCGGTTTTTTCATTGATTTTGTTGGCTACAGCCGAGGGAATGGAGGCAGAATTGCCCTTAGTCGCCACTAATCCTTCTTCCCATTGATCCAGTTGTTGCAGCAATTTAGCGATCCGCCGTTGCTTATCCCGAATGGTATGGCGAACAATTTCCGTTGGGTGAGCGGTAAAGACTAAGCGGACATCGAGTTGATTAATCAACGATTGAATCTGTCCGGGAGGCACATTCAGTTCTTTGAGTTTGGGAAACAGAGAATGAAATGTTCCTAAGTCACGACGGATTTTACTGAGATTACCACTCCAAGGTTTGGGTTGAAAATGTTCTGGAGGGGAGAGTTCTTCTGGTTCACTTGAATCTAAGGAAGGGTTAGCAGATGTAGGGGAATCCCAATATTGCTGTTGTTGGCCCCTTTGCTCATAATGCTGTTCAACGATATTAATAAGTTGGAAATAGAGGGCAAAGGCTCGAGTTGCCCGGATGGAGGCGTTCAAATCTAAGTTTTCAATTAAGGCTTGGGTTTGGGTGTTGACCACATTAGGGGCTTGACCTTCTGGGGAGCAGAGGGTACGCATTTCCCTGATTAAGGTGATTAGCTCACTGCCACATTCTTGTTGGAGTACTGACTCCCACAACTGTTCGACTAATTTCAGACGCTGACGCAACAGCAACTCAGAGGTCAGAGTCGCCACGACTTCATTGGAGGAGGAGGGCGAACTATTAGCTGATAGGTTACTCAAGTTAGGGTTTGAGGGGTGAAGTGTTGAACTCATCGAATTCTGATCCAGCTAGTGATACTCAACCATTCTAGGGGGTGAAGGTTGCTTTGACGGGAGTGATAATCGATCAGTGAATCGATCAATAGACTTCTTGCAGAAGTCAGGCAAAAGACGATAGTCATAGCGGAATATATGATTACTGCATTACTATTTCGTTTTCTGCCCACTGATGCAAGAGGTCTCAATATTTCGCGGGCGGTTGGTCTGCTTTTGATTGTCAAGGGGAGATGGAGAACAAACTGTCTATAACGAACAGTTTTCCCTACAAGAGTGGTTTACGTTTCTAGGTTTCTGGATTCGGTTCGGATGAAGTCTGGGGAGGTTCAGTGAGTAAGGGTAGGCGATCGCCGCGAAAAATCTCTTCTGAGTCTCGACCGACTTGCTGCCAGAATTGGCTCACATTCTTTAAGGCTAAGAGGCCAACCACCACGGGCAGGGTTGATAAACTTAAGAGGATAGAGACCCCTTCACTAGAAACGGCAGGGGAAGACTCTCGATCGGATTCAAGGGAGTTAGAAGGTTGCATATTTTTTTTGTAAAGCGATATAAAGTGTCTAGGGAGCAAGCCCAATCCCATGAATTGGATTATGGGGTTTGATCTCCCAACTCATGCCGTTCTAATGGCATCCAATTCGCTCAGTCTATCCTGAAAAAGTGGCTTGATCAAAGCATAATCCCCTATTCCATCCCATTGTGTAATACCATGCATGGAGACTGGTTTGATAGCAACCGCTAAAGCCGTTAGGACAGGTTTGAATCCTGAAACCTAGCTCCCATGATCTGTTGCCTATTGCTTCGTGCCTATTCCCTACTCCCTAGCGTTTAACGCTATAACTCTTCCCACTCCCCCTTGATGTCATCTTCCCTATGCCGCCCATGAATTCTACTCACACAATCGGGACTTGGACAAGTTTATCCCAATGGGCCCAAGATCGGATTGGGCCAGAGGTGGGAAAAGTGAAAGTCCGAGTACGGGGTAATATTCTCCATATTCTTTGTGAAAGCGCTCCCCATTCTCCTTCGCAAGATTGGGTGGAATCGAGTTTAATTGAAGGACTATCGGAGATTTCCCTAGATCGTTTACTGCCAGACGATCAACCGCCAATTTACCAAATCTGGATTTATGGTCGGGTGAGCGGGCCGAATTATCCAGAGTGGACGAAACAAATTGATTTGAATAAGCTGGCGATCGCCTCTGTTCCTAATCCGAGCGATTATGGCGATCTCCCGCCAGAAAACTCCCCTCAGCCCCGAGGAGAACGACCTACCCCAACGCCAGAAAACGGACGTTCAGTAGCTGCGGCGGCGGTTGCTGACCCCATTGAGACTAGCTCTGGAATGGGGATGGTGGTCTCGAATCGTAATTTAGCGGCTGAAGGTAATCCCCATGCGATCGCCCGTTACCTCAGTGAGAGTCTCAGTCCTCTGGGGATTGGAGTTAAGGTTAAGGTGAAAACCCTGAAGCGCTACAATCAACTGGATACTCCCTTTAAGCGGCTCCATGTGGGTATCTATAGCAACTATAGTCCCGATTCCAGCTTACTGGGGCCGAAAATTGCCGGGCAATTGCGGGAATTAGAGCTATCCGGATTTCGGGATGCGGCGATCGCCTGTCAAGTTCATGGCGAACCTTCCCCAGATTGGGTGTTGCTGGTAGATCTGACTCCCCGCTCGGTGATGCTCCGTCAATGGGCGCGATGGGGAGATGTCCCGGCAATTAATCGCCTGATTGACCAAATATTAGCCCCAGAAACCCAACTGCATATCTCTGCTATTCTCAAAGAATCTACCCTACACCTGTTTTGTCGGGGGACAACAATTCCCCAGCAAGACCTGGTCATCCAAAAGATTCAAAGTTTACTCAATGCGATCGCTCCCCAAGGCATTCATGCCGCCACAATCTACGGTCACCTGAATAATAAATCGACCCCGGCTTGGGTGGATTGGCTGGATCTGCCCGCCAAAAGCGACCCAGATTTGCATCCCTCCACCCTAGAATTAGCCCAAAAGGGTCGTCAAGTCGCCCTACAATTTCTGCTGAATCGACTGCTCAACCCAGAAATTGAGCAACAACTCAGCACTGGAGGAATTCGGATTCAAATTCTGCTCAAGCAAGACCTCTTGCATGTGATGAGTGATGCTCCGGTTTGCCCCAATCAACGGCAAGTCGCTCCCCTAGTGGCGAAATTCTTGCGTCAACTGAAAATTCCGGCTATTGCTGGCGTGCGGGTTTATGGACGCAGAGCGGGTCAAAAACTGCCCCGTTGGAACTATGGGGTTGACTTTAAGTCCAGAAAACGCTTGGTTCCGGAAGCGCCCCCAGAATTCGCCGCTAGTAGCGCCTATGTGGGCGATCTAATTGCCCTCGATCGCGCTCCCCATCGCTGGCAAGATTCTCCTTCCTCAGTGAGTTCAGAGCCTCACCCTTCTTCAGTAGCTGTGCAGGAAACGGAGGATCGATCGGCTTCACCCCAGCAGACAGATCCAGCTTCTCCCCCTCAACCTTCGGTTGCCCCGAAGAAGAAGCGTCCGAAAATCTCCTTAGTACAATACTGTCAACAAGCGTTAGTCAGAAGTGGACTTTTGGCTCCTGATGCCCAACCTGCCGCCATTGAAGGCACGCTTGCTCCCTATTCCCCCACTGCCTATTCCCCACTGCCAACTCCTCCATCGAATCCGAGTTGGAGGGATCGCCTAACTCCTCAACTGATGATTGCCCTGGTTTGGTCAGCTCTGGGGCTATTGCTAACGTTGGAAATTGATTGGTTATTGGGGTATAAATTAACCCAATTAGCGAGTCCAAATTCCTCCAGTGCGGCGATCGCTCCAGGCTATTTGAATTTAGGCACAGATCCAGCCAATGCCAGTGATGAGAGTGTGTTAGGAGATCGGGAGGCGACATCAGAGGAGTGTGTAGATAGTTCCTGTTTAAGTCCTCCGTCTCCCTATCCCACGTTTAATAATCAACTGATTGATGAACATTTGGGGCGCTATCATGCCTTGATGTTAGAATCGGGTACGCCTGATGTGATGATTATTGGCTCATCCCGTGCCCTGCGAGGGATCGATCCGCAGCAACTGCGAGAGGATTTGGCCGATCGCGGCTATGCGGATGTGAGTATTTATAATTTTGGGATTAATGGGGCAACCGCTAAGGTGGTGGATTGGGTGATTCGGGAATTGTTGACTCCCGAACAGTTGCCGAAAGTAATCATTTGGGCGGATGGGACCAGGGCGTTTAATAGCGGACGGGAGGATCTAACTTATGAGGCGATCGCCGCTTCTGAAGGATATCAACAGTTACAAGCACAAACCTTAACCCGGCCGGAGTATGGTACACCTTGGTCTGGAAATTCATCACCCCAGACTTCTGAGGATAACGATCTGGGTTTACAGCGCTTTTCTATTACCCAGAGCTACGAACAAGCTAATGATTGGCTTGAAGCCGGTTTGGGGTCGTTGTCTGCGGTGTATCCCCAGCGCGATCGCCTCCATAACCAGATTCAGACCACCCTTTCTCAGATTTTACCGGAAGATACCTCACACCTGACCCGGGTAGAAGACCCGGAAATGCTACAACCGGCGATTCTCAATCCGGATGGGTTTCTGCCTTTCAAAATTGAGTTCGATCCCAATACCTACTATGAGAATCATCCTCAAGTCTCTGGGGCTTACGATCGCGATTATGAGTTCTTTAGTTTAGAGGGCGAACAGGATGAAGCTCTTAGAAATACAATGGCTTATACCCAAGACATGGGCGTGAGTTTGATGTTCGTCAATATGCCCTTAACAGATGTTTATTTAGATCCAGCCCGCACAGCCTTTGAATCCCAGTTTCAGGACTATCTTCGCACCCAACAAGCCTTGGGTTTACAGGTTCAGGATTGGATCTTGCTCTGGTTGGGGGGAGAATACGGTTATTTTTCCGATCCGAGCCATCTGAATCGTTATGGCGCTGAGGCGATCGCCACCGAATTGGCTGAAAATACTGAGATTGACTGGACAAAACAATTAAAAATCAAAAATTAGGTCTAGGGCAAAGGGAATGGTAATCGTGGATAATGGCGATCGCCACTTGATGCTGTTTGCCATAAATCCTCAATGCTTTTTCTTGTGCTTTTTCGGACAAAATTTCCGCACTGGGGCGATCGCCTAAAAACACATGCACAGCAGCTAAATCTGCCATCAGCAACGGGAATAGGGGATGCTCGTGATAGCGAAACTGACTGGCCAAATCTAGAGCCTCTTGCCACAACTGTCGGGCCCTTTCATAATGGCGTTGTTTAGCGTTAATTTTGGCCAGTCCTCGCAGACATTCTGCAATGGCGATGGCGTTGTGTTCCTGGCGATCGCCCGCTAGTTCCAGCGCTCTGCTGAAGTTATCTTTAGCACCGATAAAATCCTGGTGTTGCAAACACAATTCCCCTTGTAACTGCAAGCCACGAGCCAAGGAAAACGGGCGATCGTCCCACAGATCCAGGGCGGTTTGTAAATGCTCCGTGGCTAAGGCATACTGGCCTTGGTGGATATAAAGCAATGCTAGACTATGGTGAGTTGCGCCTAGATCGGGGTGGCGATCGCGCGAGCGATACGGAGCATTATCGCCCCAAACTTCCCTCCGACCTTGCAAAACTTGTAGATAATAATACTCTGTCTTTGAGTAATCCTCACAGCGAAAATACCACACCCCCAAATAATGACAACCATTCGCCGCCGTCAGTTGTCCTGAATTCAAACAGGCTTCAAACCGAGGAAGCGCCAAATCCAACTGATTCGTTGCCAAATAAAACTTACCCAAATTCAACGTCAGCATTGGCTCAATCATCTCATCTAAAACCCCATCCCGATCCAGAGCAGAAGCCATAATTTGCACAAAAGGAGCAATACATTCGCAATGAGAAGGCGTAAACTCGCTTAAATCACTCGGGAACAGCTTAATCGCCTCATATAAATACTCTAAAAGTTTCTGCTGCGTCTCTCGCACTAGGGGATTAACCGGTTCTGATTTGCTCACCTGAGACTGCTCTTGAGCGCGTTTATCCCATTCCCCACCAGAAGCAAACAACCACCTCAGATTATCGGCTATTTCCGTCGGTGCATAGTGCAGCCTTAACCTAAACTGGCGAGTCGGCGAACTGCGTGGAGACCTCTTTTCCTCATCCGTCAACCCCAACCGCTCCCTCCCCATATCCGTCAGTGTATCCCGCAACCCTTCCCTCTGCACCTTCGCAGAACCCAATTGGCGAAACAGCTTTACGCTCCCCTTCTTCGCCGGAAAATCCGGTTGTTCGCCATAGAACTCAATCAAATCTAATAGCGCAGCAGGAGTCCCCCGCACAAAAATCCCGTAATTCTCAGTCCTTAAACGCACCTTTTCCCCAGATGAAGAAAACGCCCCCTGATTCACCTCACACAACAGAGCAGCCACCAGCATCTCCGCACAAGCTTTACGTTTCGGGTTTCGATATTGGGGACGCGGCATTAATAATTAACAATGAATAATTAACAATGGATTTTTCCCAAGCTCCATACCTTACAGTGTAAGCCTTTGAGGGAAATTTTGCCCAAATGAGTCAGCCCTCCTTTCCCAAGCCATTAAGATCGGCGTATAGATATTTCCCCATTCCCTATTCCCTAAATTACCCACCATGAACACTTACCCCGACGACAGTAGCCAATCTTCACAACTCGATACCCATTACGACACCACTCCAGATTACAATCCAGACTTCAATTCCACCCTACCGGATACCAGCCTACCGGAACCCGAACCCTATCCCCACCAGTGGCAACCCCACAGTTGGGACTATAGCACCACCAGCTTGCACAGCGATCCTACATCCAGGAGCGATCCAGACACCTATAGCACCTATGACAAGCAAACCGATCGTTGGAACCATGACCATTATGACCCCAATCGAGACCAGTCCTTGGTTGTCGGACATCCAGCCGAAGAAATGAACGACTGGCACGAGCAGCAAACTGATTATAGTTGTGGAATTGCCGCGCAGCAATCGGCGATCGAGCACCTCACCCACCACCACTACTCAGAAGCTCAACTGAGCCACTATGCCGAACAGCAGGGTTGGTACGACTCCGCTCATGGAACCCATAGTGAGGACTTTGGCAAACTTTTGGCAGATCAAGCTCACGTTCCTGTCGAGAGCCATGTGGGGGCAAATTTAACCGAAATCAGCACCAAATTAAGCCAGGGTGAAGAGGTTTTTGTTGGGGTTAGTTCCACCGTCGAATGGTTGCCAGAAATCATTGACCCCCATTTACTCGCAGGACAACCCGCCGACCATATTGTACAAGTGATTGGCGTAGAAATTGACCCGCAAACCTTGCAACCGACCCATGTCATTGTCAATGATTCCACTTCACCCGAAGGGCGCGGTGTAGAAATTCCCGTCGAGCAATTTCAAGTCGCCATGGATGCCAGTCATGATTACATGGCATCTACAGAAATGCACAATCAACCCTCTTGGTTTACCAGCCATTTAGGAAACACTGAATCCATGACCTTTGGCTGCAAGATTACCTACTGGGATTATGACCATAGAGTTTCGCTTGATGGCAGTAAAGTTGGCACGTATAAAGGCAACAGTTTCTATTGGAATAATGGCAATGTTGCCGGGAATTGGAATTGCAATAACCATCATGCCTACACCGCTAATGGACAAGATTTAGGCTATGCCCAAACCTGGAAAGATGCCGCCTTGTTAATCTACAAGCAAAATAAGTAAAAATAAAAAACAATCCACCGTAGGGGCGGGTTATACCCAAATCTAGAAATCTCACCCAAAACCTCCCTAAACCCGCCCCCACCCTCTCGGAAAACCACGAAAAATGGTGCGTTATATCAAATGCTTAAATGGTTGCTACTTTCTGTGTACTGTAGAGACATGGTGGGGGAGGGCGGGTTTACAAAAATAGTTGTCAGTCTACAAAATTTAGGTATAACCCGCCCCTACAGATATCTGTAGCGTAAATAAATAGATTTGATATTACATTTCATTAACGCACCCGACAAAACTATCGGAGGAAATCATCATGAAATCACTACCTGGAAAACAAGGATTATTGCAAAAATTTGGAAATTGGGCTAAATCTGTTGTCTTTCCCACTAAAGCCATAATCGATAACCGAACAGAAAATACTGAAATTATGGCTGCCAATCAACGGGAGATTGCTGAACAGCAACAAAAAATCCAATTGGAAGGCTTGAAATTGCAATATGTGCTGCAAGAGCAACGGCGCGAACATGAAGCGGAGCAAGCCGCATTATCGCGAGACTTTCAAAGAAAACAAGCCGAACTCTCCAGGGAACATCAAGAAGCTCTGACTCGATATATTCAGGACTCCGAAAACCGCAGGTTAGCTTCCCGCATTGAACATGAACGCTGGCTAGAAGCGCAACGGCAACAACTGCAACGGGAATTGCAAAAAAGCCAGCAGGAATTCAGCCTGTTTATGGCGTTCTTGACGGCTAAAATTAATCGAGATACGGATGAAGAGCGGCGCATTTTAGATAACCAACCTTGGCGGACTCCGCCCAAACCCCTGATGCAATATTATGAGCAATATCGAGACCGGTTGCCAATTCCACCTTTGGTGGTAGTTTCGCCTCCAGATGTGGAATTTGACCGCTATCCGAATGCGGGTTCTGGACTGCCGAGAATGGCGAATGATATTGAGGGAGAATTAAGTCGTTTTCTGGAAAGCCATTATCCGGAACGAGACTCGGAACGCCCGGCGAAACCGATTGCGGGACTCTGGGACACCAACCGGATGAAAGATGGGGCGGCGGTGCTGTCGTTGCATTATCTGTTTGCGGCTGTACCGACGATTATTTTAGAGTCGAAAGTTGCGGGAGATTTGCTCAATTTTTCTCTGTTTTCCTGGGATGCGGGACAATTGGACTGGCAGAAGGAATCGATTTTATTCCAGTTTTCCCACAAGGAATTTATGTATGACGTGCAGCGAGAGTTGGCGCGGGAGTGGGAAGAGAAGAAACAGAAACTGATTGAAGGGGGTTTGGAGGTTAAACGAGCGATTGGTGGTTCTAAGGAAAATGAGTCCAATGAGTTTAACCTCATGCAACTGCTGGAAGAGGAAAAATATGCGGCGCTGGATGTGGAGGTGGCACTAGAATATCGCCCCACGCCTTCGGGTATTATGCGGTTGAAGAAATATCTCAGTCAACTCCATTGTCTCGCCGCAGGGATGGCGCTGGATGACTATCATTTACTGCGTCATGGCGCTGCGCCGAAAATGCCGGAGTTGCTGGCTGAGTTTATTGAGGGGATGCCTGACTATGAGGTGCAACCGCTTCTGGAGATTGTGCTGACTCACTATCAAGCGTTGATAGAAGCGTCGGGTGAAGTGGGGTTTGATGTGCCGAGTTTGCTGTTGGATGTGGCTTTGGCATTCTCGAATTTACCGGATTCTAGCCCGACGCAGCAGTTGATGGAAGTTTCTATTAACCGTTGGCTTTCTCAACGTCAGCTCCCGGCGAGCGGTGAGCCTCTGGAGACTCTAGCTAGTGCCCTGAATATTGCCGATGAGGGGTATGTGGCGAAATTGAATCGCTGTTTGTCGGTGGTGGGAGACTCGCGGCAACTGGATATTGCCCAATCTTGCTATCGTCGCGGGGTGAAGCGTCTGGAAGCGCAGGATTATGAGGGGGCGCGGTATGATTTCGAGCAAACGATTACTCTGGCTCCTCGCGCCATTGCCTATTATCAGCGCGGTTTAGCCTATCGGGGGTTGGGAGAACTCCAGAAGGCAATCACAGATTTAGATAAGGCGGTGAATCTGCAACCGAATCAGGCGAAGTTTCATGAGGCACGGGGGGATGTTTACCGCCAGTTGAATAATATCGAGATGGCGCTGGCGAATTATGGCGAGGCAAAAGAACAGGGGGCGGAAACGGCGGCTCGCAAGTTGGAGGAGTTGCAGCTCTGGTGGACCGATGAGCGCCGGAAGGCGAAGGAAGCAGAGGAAGCCAGGAAACGGGCAAAAGCGGAGCAAAGGAGACGGGAAGAGGAGCGACGGAAAGCGCTGAATATTCCGATTCCGGTTACTTCGACTTCGCTCAGTAACCTTACTTTGGAGTTGGTGTATGTGGAGGGGGGGACTTTCCAGATGGGAGGTACGAAACACGATAATGAAAAGCCCATTCACGCGGTAACTGTGCCAGAGTTTCGCATGGGTAAGTATCCCATCACTCAGGCTCAGTATGAGGCGGTGATGGGGACTAATCCATCTCATTTTAAAGTTGAAGGTGCTAACCGTCCTGTGGAGTGCGTGAGTTGGGATGATGCTCAGGAGTTTTGTAAAAAGCTCTCAGAACTCATTAAGCAACCGGTACGGCTGCCGAGTGAAGCAGAATGGGAGTATGCGGCGCGTGGGGGCAACCGCAGTCAGGATTATGAGTATGCGGGAAGCAATAATCTGGATGAGGTGGGTTGGTATGAGGGTAATTCTGGCAACAAAACCCATCCTGTGGGGGGTAAAAAGGCGAATGAGTTGGGGATTTGTGATATGAGTGGCAATGTTTGGGAATGGTGCGCGGATGAGTGGCATGGCAACTATACAAACGCACCTAACGATGGAAGTATATGGTCAAATAGTGATGAAGGAAATAGTAATAAAAACCGGCTGCTTCGCGGGGGTTCTTGGCTCAACCATTCTGCTTATTGTCGCTCTCGGTATCGTGTCTCGGCTGCGGCGGACTCTAGGCGCAGGCTCTACGGTTTTCGCGTGGTGTGTCCCTTGGCGATGACGACCTAGCCCTTTTCTCTTTATTCCTTTTTTCCTTTACACTTCTTTACTTTTTTCTTTTCTTCCGCCGAAGACCAGAAACCCGGTTTCTTGAAGAAACCGGGTTTCTAGACAGGGGTGGGGGCGGGTTTTTGGGGATAGGATTAGCGATGTGTGATAAAATTGAATCAGTTTATTCACTGCGTCTAACCATCAGGAAAAGCTAGACTCAATTCGAGATCAAATTGCCCCCAATCAGGACAATGGAAAACGCTCAAACCCTTACCATTACCGTCACACCAGAAAAAACGCTGGAACTACCGCCAGAAGTGCAAGCCCGACTCAATCCCGGGGAACAATACTTAGTCTCCATTAGCGAAGAAGCAATTACTTTAACCAAAGCTAAATCAATCCAATCCCCTGCATTTGATTGGCAAAAATGGGAAGCAAACCTCGAAACACAAGCAGATGATTCGGAGAAACTGAGTATAGAAGAAATTTGCGAGATTGTGCGCGAAGTCCGCCAAAATAGAAAAGCTTGATGAAGGTGGTTCTAGATACCAATGTTTGGGTTTCTGCTTGGCTATGGCGTGGTTTACCCGGTCAACTGATTGCTTTGGCAAGAAATCAGCAGATTCATATTTGTAGTTCTCCTGCGTTGTTAGCAGAACTAAAGATGACTTTCAGTTATGAGAAACTGCAACAGAAAATTCAATCTCTAGAGTTTACCCCAGAAGAACTCCTGAGAGGAACAGAAGAATTAGTCACGGTTTATTCTATTTCAGAATTAGATGTCCCCGAATTGCGCGATAGAGATGATCGCGTAGTTTTAGCCACGGCCCTAGCTGCGGAAGCGGATATCATTATTACTGGTGATAAAGATTTATTGGTTTTATTAGAATATCAGCAAATTCTAATTTTGACCGTTAAGGATTTTTTAGAATATTATACTGGGTGATTTCTTGAATTACTTTTTGAGGGTACAAGTGGGGTGGGGGCGGGTTTTGAGGGTTGATGGGTGGGTGTTCTAGATTTGGGTATAACCCGCCCCTACGGGGAATTTAATTGATGTTTATAGATTAAGCATTTATGATGTTGAATATCTATAATTTTAACTTTTAATGATGTTCCCTGTTTCCGTGTCCACCTATTTCTCCATTGTCTCAACCCATAACCGATGAGCTTCACGTCCCTCCTCTATGGTGTATTTTTATTCAGCGTCTGCATCCTCTATTGGTCAAGTCAATCCGGGAAAACGCGGTTTCTGTTACTGGCGATCGCCTCATTAATCTTTTACGCCTCTTGGCAACCCCAATATCTGCCGCTGCTTTTAGCCATGACTTGGGTTAACTATAGTTTAGCCAAAGTCCTAGTTCCCGATTCCGTCCAAGGTTCCCACGGTCAAGATTGGCAGTTATCTAACCAAGAATGGCAGTTCGCCCAAGCGGGTTGGAATCAGCGGCGCTTTTTTATTCTCGTCGTTGGAATCGTCTTAAATGTCTTTCTGTTATTCGGCTTTAAGTACATTCCCTTTGTCCTCGGTTCCGTCGGCGAGATCTGGCAAATCCCCACTGCTACGGCTTCTGCGGACTGGGTGAGTGACAATGTAATCGCTCCCTTGGGACTGAGTTTCTTCTGTTTTGAGGCGATCGCCTATTTAGTTGATGTTTATCGTGGCGCACCTGCTGCTAAAAGTTTTACCAAGTTTGCTGCTTATAAACTCTTTTTTCCCAAGCTAATTTCCGGCCCCATTACCCTGTATCAGCAACTCACCACCCAACTGAGAACGCCTCAATTTCCATCGATCGAAATGTTTACAGAAGGGGTATGGCTGATTGCATTAGGAGCCACGAAAAAAGCCCTGGTTGCTGACCGTTTGGGCATGATTGTAGACCTGAGTTTTACCCACCTCGTCCGTGCCGGAAGTTGGGATTTATGGTTAGCCACCCTTGCCTATGGACTACAACTCTTTTTAGACTTTAGTGGCTATGTCGATATTGTGCGTGGCAGTGCCATTTTACTCGGCTTAACTTTACCAGAAAACTTTGAAGACCCCTATTTTACCACCAGCATTGCCGACTTTTGGCGACGCTGGCACATGACCCTAGGAAATTGGCTGAGAAACTATCTTTATTTTCCCTTGGGAGGCTCCCGTTTAGGATTATTCAGAACTTGTTTCAATTTGCTAATTATCATGTTCATTGCTGGAATTTGGCATGGTGCAGCTTGGGGCTTTATTGTTTGGGGTATTTATCATGGATTAGCCCTTGTTTTCCATCGTTTAATGGATAGTTTATCCAAGCAAAGTCATGCCTTAAAAGCATTTTGGCAAAGTTTACTGGGCACACTATTGGCTTGGGCAATAACCCAATTCATGGTATTTACCGCCTGGATATTTTTCCGTCTCCCCAACTTAAAAGACTCTTGGTTTGCCATTTCCCATTTATTTAGCAAACAGGCCGACCCCCAATTTACCCAGAAAATTTATCTTGATACTCTGGGGATCGATCGCCTACAATTCACCTGGATCTTATTCGCTCTAGTCGGTCTCATGACGCTTCTGTTTTTATTGCAGCGACGCTTGAATTTACAGCTCAATTGGCCCATCAAGTTAGTCTTAATTCCCGTCAGTTTATATTTAGTGTGGTTACTCGCTCCCCAAGGGGCACTACCCTATATTTATTTTGATTTCTAAACAGCGTTTAAGTTGATTTTAGCGATCCCATTCATTATTCTAAAACGTTTCTTCGGCTTCTTTATTATTCTTTATACTGTAAGGTGGAGGCGTTTTTAATTTCGCTCCTAATTGATATCTTAAAAATGAGCATTATAGCGTGAAAAATGGTTTTCCCATTACCCATTACCTATTACCCTTCTGCCGCGCGAAGCGCTATAAATATCTTTTTCTGGCATCTTGGGCTTATGTCGGCTTATGTCTGAGTAGGTGATAGTGCTATTATATCAAAGGCGATCGCCCCCAAACCCCCCTCTCCATTCTCCTTATCCCAGGGAGTATCAGGGTTTAGGAGATCGCAAAGTCCATAAACTTCCGAGTTTCCGGAGAATGAAACGCTAGCACAATGTCTTCTTTCGGTACTCCTTCTCTCAATAACTCAGTCGCAATACCTTCCTCCGTCCAGTCTTCTTCGATATAGATTTTCTCATTTTTGATTCTCACATAAACTGAAATCGCTCTGACTCGCTTTCTGGAAGTCCAACCAATATCAAACCAAAGATATTGATCCCTTTCTTCATCAAAGGATAATATTGTATCTATTCCCTCCAAGTTAGGGGTTTGGCTCGCAATGCGATCGTATTCAGTTAAGATTTTCTTGACTAGGAAGCGATGTTTTTCTAGTTTATCCATTGGACAATCTCCTCATAAGCAAGATCGATAACAATCAACAAGATTTTGTATTCTTCAATAACCAAATCAATACCTTTTTGTTGAAAAAACGTTTCATAAATCCTTTTTTCAATCGCTAGGTAGATACGGTCAGTTGGACGAATTTGGGATAATAGGGTTCGATATAAAATGTATTGTCCTAAAGCACATTGAAATTCATGAATAGCAGAGAGACTTAAAAAGCTTTTAATCTCGACGACAATGTTTGTATCTTCTTTCTGTACAGAAAATAGCTTTTTACCGGCCAGATCGGCAAATAGAGTAAGTCCTTCATATCTAATAGTATAAGGATCGCGAACAATTTCCCAACCATCTTTAATCAAGGCACTCTTAAAGCTTTCATGATAAGTGTCTTTGGCTGGCATTTTCCTCCTATGTGTGAGTTGAGGATACTGGTATTATAGCAAAGGAGATCTTCCCCACACCCTCCTCCTCATTATCCCTATCCCAGGGAGTATCAAGGTTTAGACGATCGCAAATTCTGTAAACTTCCGAGTTTCAGGGGAATGAAACGCCAGTACGATGTCTTCTTTCGGTACTTCCTCACTCAATAACTCAGTCGCAATACCTTCCTCTGTCCAATCTTCCTCTATATAGGTTTTGTCGTTGGTTATTCGTACATGAACGTGAGTATTATTAATTCTTTGTTCATTGACACAATCTATTGACATCCATAGATAGTGGCCTCGATTTTCATCGAAGATTAAACAAGTTTTATATTTCTTTTTCTTGGAGCGATTCGCCAGTTCATTGTATTCAGTTAGTATTGGTTTGATCGGGTCGCCATATTTTCTCAGTTTATCCATTGTATAACTTACTCATTTGTTATATTGACAACTAATAAAGAAACGTGATTTAACTTAACTGCCCCTTGAATAGATTTTCTTTGAAAGAATGTTTGATGATTTTCATCGTTCACTGCCAAGTAAATTTCTTGATATTCATCTTGAGCTAATTGAATCATATTTCGATAAAAAATATATTACCCTAAAGCATTTTTAAAGTCTTTGATTAAGGATCGACTTATGAAACTTTTAATTTCAATAATTATTTTGCGTTGCCTTTGTTCATTTCCTATAGCTAAGTCGGGATAAAGCTCAACATCTTCATATTCAAGAGGATAAGGATCGGCAACAATCGTCTAACCCTCCTTAATTAAAGCATTTTTGACGGTATTGTGGTAAGTGTATTTGGCTGCCATTTTCCTCCTATGTGTGAGTGAGGATACAGGCATTATAGCAAAGGCGATCGCCCCTCCAGACCCAGCGATAGCTCTCTCCCCACTCCACCTCATCAGGCGATCGCAAATTCCGTATACTTCCGCTTCTCCGGAGAATAAAACGCCAACACAATATCTTCTTTCGGCACTCCTTCCCTCAATAACTCAGTCGCAATACCTTCCTCCGTCCAGTCTTCTTCAATATGAATCTTCTCATTTTTGATTCTCACATAAACTGAAATCGCTCTGACTCGCTTTCTGGAAGTCCAACCAATATCAAACCAATTGTATAGGGATCGCGAACAATTTCTCAACCATCTTAATTTTTGTTTTATAAACGGTCTCTTATATTTTGGGTTTAATGAGATAATTGGAGGCGCTTATCTAAAAAGGAGATCGCTTTGGAACGTACTTTTCTAGCCATTAAACCCGATGGTGTACAACGAGGATTAGTGGGTAACATCATCAGTCGCCTGGAAAGCAAAGGCTTTACGTTAGTAGGCTTAAAGTTGATGAATGTCAGTCGGGAACTAGCCGAGCAGCATTATGCTGTGCATAAGGAACGGCCCTTTTTCAGTGGTTTAATCGAGTTTATTACATCTGGCCCAGTAGTCGCCATGATCTGGGAAGGGGACGGAGTTGTTGCATCAGCACGGAAGATCATCGGTGCAACAAATCCTTTAAATGCAGAACCCGGAACCATTCGGGGCGATTTTGGGGTCGATGTTGGCCGAAATCTGATTCATGGTTCAGATGCTATCGAAACGGCTCAAAATGAAATTAACCTATGGTTTAAGGAAGAAGAATTAGCTTCTTGGGAGCCGAGCCTGATGTCCTGGATACGGGAATAGGCAATAGGCAATAGGCAATAGGCAATAGATAATAGGAAATGTCCTAATATCATTTCTATTTAATCTTGCCACGAATTGATCCTTGAGAGGCAATTGGCTCTAAGCCCCTTGTTTAATGGGAACTTCATATTTCCTATTGCCGCTAGATTACGGTTTGCTCAGAAGTTTTGGCCCGCTCCACTGAATGCCGATCGCCCCTAGGGGGGCAGTTACAATTATACTCAAAACGGCGATCGCTAAAATGGTTTGTCCTGTTACTTCTGTCATTGAGGTCATTTTACCGTCATAAAATAAACTCAGGGGCACTGCACCAATGGCTGCTTGTACTGTTGCTTTGGGCCAATAGGCAATGATGCAAAAGAGCTTTTCTTTACGGTTCAAATGGCACTTGAGTAAGGAAAGCCATACCCCCACACTGCGAGCGAGTAAGCCCAAAAACAGAATCAACAAGCCAATCCCCAATACTTCCACACTGATTTGATTCAGGTCTACTTGTGTGCCAATATAGACAAATAACAGGATTTCCGCTAACACCCACACTTTACCAAATTTTGCCGCCAGTCGATGGGCAAGAGTATCATATTTTTCCAGAATGATAAACCCGATCGCCATAATTCCTAATAAACCGGCGATCGGAATGAGGTTTTTCACCGCATCGACTTCGGTAAACTCATAAAAGAGCACCGCAATCATCGTAAATATAATTACTTTTTTGGTATCCCGGATATGATAGCGCTTAAAGAACCATACCAAGCCAAACCCAATCCCCGCCCCAATGGCTGCACCCACGAAAATTCCCAGGGGAACACTCACCAATACATGGGTTACATTTAACGATTCACCCGTCGCTAAACCAACAAAAACACCAAAAATAGTAATAGCAAATACATCATCCACCGATGCACCAGCTAATACTAAAGTCGGCACTTCTTTGTGTTTTCCCCAACCCGCATCCTTAAGTTCGAGCATGGATGGCACAACCACGGCTGGGGAAACGGCTGCTACAATAAACCCCAGCATTCCCCCTTCAATCCAGGTTAAATGTAAGAGAAAATGGGATAGCAGTAAAATCACGCTGCCCTCAATAATTCCGGGAATACAACTGAGGCGAATGGCTGGCCCACCAATGGTATTTAAGGTAGCGCGATTAATGCCCAAACCAGCACGAATCAAAATCACAATTAACGCGACTGTTTTGAATTCTTTCAAGAGCGCTAAAACAGGATCGCTTACCCAATCGAGAAAACTGGGGCCAATGATTAATCCGGTAGTGACTAATCCCAATAATCCCGGCATTTTGATCTGTATAAACAGATAATAGAAGAGTAGCGATACCAGGATTATTAAGGCGAATTCAAGTAATATCATTTCCCTATATACATGTACGGAACAAGGGGCTGAAGCCCTTTGCCCCTCAAGGATCAATTAATGCAAACATTTAAGGATTTGATACAATGCGAAGTTTGGGGAATAGGCAATAGGCAATAAGGATGATGTTTAAACCAATCTATCGTAGGGTGGGCAGGACAAAAGTCATAGAAGTTGAATACCATTGCTACCTCACCTGCCCACCTTACCGGCTGTCCAATCTTCTATTGTTAGTCCGGGAACCTGCTGGAAATCCCGTTGGTTGCGGGTGACAACTCTAGCACCTGTCGATAGGGCAATAGCTGCAATCCGCATATCTTTTTGCAGCCGATTTTTGCGTAATGGAGGGTTGTCTTTTAAGAGTTGTTTTAAACACTGGTCAGCTTCGGGTGTAAAGTCAAGAATTTCCAGAGTTTTTAAGAAATTTAGGGTCATGGAGAGTTTGGCATATAATGCTGGCAGATTATTGATCTGTGAGGGGTCGTTGATTCTCCCGACCCAACCGTTGAAGAGTTCTTGGACAGTAATAATGGTAACCGCTATCTGGTTTTTGTCTGTGTTGGCTGTTAGTTGGGGATGGTTGTAGAGAATTAAGGAAACACAGTCCGTATCTAGAATATATGGAGACACTTTGAGTTGCTCCTACTGGTAATAGGAGGGATCGACTTCTGAGTTATCTTCTGAATTGCGTTCGGCATGAATGGAGTCCATAATCACTTCAAAGTCAGGGTCATCTCTAAATATACCAGCAAATCTTTCCCATTCTTGTTCGAGGTGCGGGGGGTTTGGGGCTGTGATTTGGGATAAGGTTTGTTTGATTGCGGTGAGTTCTTGTTCTAAGGTGGCGACTCTGGTTTCTAGGGGATGAAGTTGCTCGGTTATGGATGGATGGGCCATAGCTGTTTGGGATGGGTTGGGTGTGTCGAGACTATTGTAACGTCGGCAGGGCAAAAGTTGTAGAAATTGAATACCATTGCTGTCTCACCTGCCCCTACAGGATAACCAATTAAAAATTAAAAATGGATTTGTATGGGTGAGTTGGTGGGGTGGGGGCGGGTTTCCGCTTCGCGGACATGAATAGAGAATTGATTTGTGGGTATTCTATATTTGGGTATAACCCGCCCCTACAGGATAACCAAAAACCCCTGCCCAGATCAAAGGGCTAGGGGAATTTAAAATCAGAAACTGCTTTAATTCATTCTTCTCGATCGCCGATTAAGCATGACCCAAGGCTTTAGAGGCCGAAACCCCCGCTTGTCGCAGTTGCCGCGAATATTGGGTGCTAACTAAACCGACAACTGCCCATTGGGTTAACACGGAGACCATGACGGTCACGGCTGATGCATGGTTGAGGGCTTCCCAGGGAAAGATAGTAAACATCCACACAAGGGGTATATTGTGAGGCTCGGCAGACAGAACCAGGAATAGAAGTGGAGGTAAAGTAATAGACCCACCGATCGCTGCGGTTGCCCAAATTCCGCTTTTCTTGGATTTCATCATCATCATCAGTTGGGCAACACTGGCATAAACGAGCAGGACAGAAAAGCTCAATAACAGGTTGAAGATCCCATGGATAACATTGCCCTCATCTCCGGGCCACATTAAAATCCAGGGTAGGATAATCAATTGAGCTTCGACTAAATTTAAGGCGATCGCTAATAGAGCTGGACTTTTATCTCCAGATATCAGGTCTTGAAATAGCCCCTGATGCCGAGTTTCCGACATATGGCGATACCGTGCCCAATCGACACACACCTGTCTTTGAGGAGATAAAGCGGCCATTAATCCCGCAAAGAAAATTAGGTTGAAAACCAGCAAACAATAGAGATTTTCAAACTCATGTCCATGGGGAGCTAAACCCAGAGTAAAGACGCTGAAGCATCCGGTTAACCAAAAGGACTGTTGTTTGCTGATTAAAGTCTTATTGGGATTGCGGAAGCAGCGATCGATTACCAGCCAATTCCAGGTTATCCATACCCCGCAAGTCACCACCATGGCTATACTTAAGGTCACCACGGTCTGACCAATAGGCAGAATAAACCAATGCCAGTCCATCGAATGATCCAGCAAATCGATTAAATCGTAATTAAAGAGCTGAATATGATCCAACCATTTTTTCTCAATGAGATAGGGAATTAAGCTAGAAGGCGAAACCAGTTTCAGGACATCAATGGGCGCATCTTCGACGCGCATCAGGGATGTGAAAAACAGAAATGCTGTAACCAAAGCACCGCCTAACCAAGCTTGGAAGCCACCCATCCAATGACTGACCAAACCGAAGAGAATGGAACCACTGAAAAAGAAGGCACTACAAGCCAATAGCACTCCATAATAGAGAGCAAGTAATCCTAGGGGCATATCTAGATTTATCGCTGCCCACAGATGGAGGGGAAAAGCCAGGAAACAACCAAAATAGAGTAAGCTGGGCGCTCCGAGCAGTTTACCCATCAAAATTTGTTGGGTAGACTGGGGACTCAGGCGAATAAAATTGAGGGTTCCCTTGCGCTCTTCTCGGTCAAGGTCACTAATAATTAAATAGGTTCCCCCTACCAAGAGGGCAAACAAACCAACCATAGTTAACCAGACAAAGAGATCTGACCACCAAAGTTGCCAGTTAACTTCAGGATTGCCGAACCGATCCATTAAACAACGTAACTGGTGATAATAGTATTCGGCATTGCCTCCGGTACAATAGCGGTGATATTCGCTATAGCGATTGGGTAATTCATTAAGGAAGCCAAAGAGTACCAAGATTTGGGTAAATAAAGACATACCACCGGCAACCATGATGTTCCGAGTCTTAAACCGGCCTTTGAGTTCTCGGAATAATTGGGGGTTGATCTCCCCAATTGTATTCATTAAATCTAGTCTCATCGTCATATATCCTTTATAGGGGGCACAAGGTTAGATCTGTGAACATAATAGATATCTGCATATCCAATTACAGATGTTCGTCCTTAGATTAAGATGCTTGTTTATGACCCAGTTTCAGGAAGATGGTTTCTAAGTCTTCCTGAGTGGCGTAAAACTCAGTTACCGGTAAATTCGCGCTCACGAGCGATCGCAATAACTCGGCGCTCTCTTCTGGGGTTCCGTTAAAGTTGACCCGCAAATGACCGGATGAGAGAGTTTCCCATCCATCCACTTGGGAAAATTGTTTAAGTTCTGTAATCAGTGCATCTTGAGATCCTAGGGTTGCGATCGAGATTTGTTGACGACTTAGCCGTTGATACAAATCCTTTAGGGTTGTACTTTCCACTAAATAGCCCAATTCCATGATTCCCACAGACGTGCAGAGTTCTGCCAAGTCACTGAGGACATGGGAAGAAATTAAAACTGTCATTCCCGCTTCTTGGAGAACTTTAATAATTTCCCGAAACTGCATCCGCGCAATGGGGTCTAATCCCGAAACCGGTTCATCAAGCAATAAAACAATAGGTTCATGGATAATGGTTCGGGCTAGGGAAAGTCGCTGTTTCATCCCCCGCGAGAGGGTGGAAATCTGACTATTACGTTTATTGCCCAGTTGTACCAGTTCTAGCACATCATAGAGGCGTTGCCGACGGCGCGGGTCTTTGAGTTGATATAAGCGGGCAAAATAGTCTAAATAATCCCAAACTGTTAGATCGTCATAAACCGGGAAATCGTCCGGTAGATAACCAATACGCCGTTTTAGGCTGGGGTTAGAATGGTCTCTGAGGAGGCGATCGCCATTAATATAAATCTCACCTGTTGTTGGCTCTTCAGCCGCTGCCAACATACGAATTAAGGTCGTTTTCCCTGCACCGTTGGGGCCAATCAAACCATAGACTTCACCACGTCCGACTTCTAAATCTAAGTCGTTGACTGCAATATGACGATCAAATTGCTTGGTCAGTCCAGAGGTACAGATTGCCAGTTCTTTTCCCATAATCCCTAATTTAAAGCTTAAGTATCAGCCTAGCCTGTAGGACTGGGATTTGGCAGTATTGTTTCCAAAAGTGTAACGGGTTCGCTCAGTGAACGGTTTGATCTCAATTTTAAGGTTAACGGCCTAGGGTTTGATTGGCGATCGCCGGCTGTAATGAGGGAAACTTATTTGACTTTCCAAGAGTTACAGAAGAGGGATTCATATCAAATCGGTGAATCACCCGACCCTGTAAAGTATGATGCAACCAAGGTGTATTCCCTGCGAGGGATGTCAGAGTCGTGTTATCTGGAGTCCAAGATACTTGAGGGTCGAATACAATCAACTCTGCGGGTTGCCCCACCTCGAAACTTGGTGGCGTTTGATGTAAGCATAAAGCTGGATGGGTACTTAAGCTGCGCCATAATTGGACAGCTGAGAGTTCTCCCGTTTCTACTAATCCTTGCCAGAGTAGGGGTAGAGCTAATTCTAAGCCGATCGCCCCTGCCGGAGCCGTTTCAAAGCCGACTGTTTTTTCTTCATAAGTATAGGGCGTATGGTCAATGGCGATCGCATCGATCGCACCTTGGCTCACCCCCCCAATCAAGGCTTCTCGATCTTCAGGATTGCCCAAAGGAGCCGTTAAGCGGAAACTGGGATCGTAGGGAGCAAAATTATACATCGACTCCATTCCCTGGCCAGATGAACGGCGATCGCCGTGGTGATGGGAAGAAATGGCCTCCGTATCCAATAATAAATGCATCCAACTGGTACTTGCAGTGACCGGAAGTCCTCCCTCCTTTGCTTCTTGAATCAACTGTACAGACCGTGCAGTAGACACTCGCATTACATGGACGTGGGTTTGGGTTTGGGCGACCAATTCTAGAAGTGCCGCCAATGCTGCGGTTTCGGCGGCGGCGGGAATTCCGGGTAAGCCTAACTGGGTAGACATCAGGCCTTCGCGCATTACCCCATTGGTGGCTAAATCTACTGCCAATGGCCAGATGGCTACCGGTTTTCCTAAGGGCCCGGCATATTCTAATAATCGTCGTAAGAGGAGTAAATTGGCGATCGCTAGGCCATCACTAAACCCCACCACACCCACACTGGCTAACTCCGCCAACTCATTCATCTGTTGCCCTTTCACTCCTTGGGTAAGCGCCCCCCAAAAGGAGAGTTGCACCCCCAGAGACTGAGGCGCTTTCCCTTTCAGCAGAGATACCGTTGCTGGGTTATCGATGGGTGGGTCAGTCGTTGGCAATACACCCACTCGAATAAATCCCCCGGCTCTAGCTGCACAAACTAAAGACTCCAAGGTTTCCCGCTCTTCAAACCCCGGTTCCCCACTTTGACTATATAGATCGACCAATCCCGGTGCGACGATCAGTCCTTGGCCATCATGCACTTCAGTTTCTGGGGGATAGAGATCGATAGACTCACCTATGGCTTTAAGTTTGCCATCATCTAACCATACATCTTGAATCTGGTCGGTTTGGGCGATGGGATCGATCGCCCGCACTTGTTTAAGCAGCGTACTCATGAGAGGTTTAGGCTATGGGAGGATAAGGGAGTAACCCGATCTTGCCCTCTCCCTAAATCCCTCTTCTGCGGGAGAAAGGGACAGGGGGATGAGGGGCAACCCTTTGATCAATGGGAAAATGTTATAGTTGGCTTTTATTTTCCATTGCCCATTGTCTATTGTCCGTTGTCCCTTGTCTACTTTCGAGATATGATTTTGGCATTATCGCGCCGCTCTAACCTCTCTCAACACATTGATTTTCCGGTTGTCCTCTGGTCGGGTCAATCGAGTCCCCGCAATTTTCCAGCGAATGTTTATCCCTTTCGCGCCAATAGTCATTTCCTCTATTTTGCTGGTCTCTCCATTCCCCGCGCAGCGATTCGTTTAGATCGAGGCAAGCTAGAATTATTTGTGGACGATCCTGCCCCAGGTTCGGTATTATGGCACGGCCCGGAACCGACTGCGGCTCAATGGGCAGAACAAATGGGTGCTGATGCCCATTATCCGTTAGCTGCTTTAGCTGAGAGAGCCGAAGATGCCGCAACGCTACCGGTGCAAGATTGGGCAACTCGCCAGCAACAAGCCCAATGTTTGGGTCGTTCTGTATCTCCTCTGGAGGGTCAAGATTTAGAGTTAGCTAAGGCAGTGGTTGAGTTGCGTCTGTGCCATGACGAACCGGCTTTATCAGAAATTCGGCAAGCCGTCGCGGTGAGTGTCGAAGCGCACTTAGCCGGGATGAAGGGGACAACAAAGGCTAGTACAGAGGCTCAGGTGCGATCGCTCATTGAAAGCGTATTTATTGCCCATGAAATGACTCCAGCCTATTCAAGTATTGTCACGGTTCATGGGGAAATTCTACATCACGATCGCTCTCCTCATCCCTTAACCCCTGGAGATTTATTGCTCGTAGACGCAGGAGCCGAAACTCTGGGGGGATGGGCATCGGATATTACCCGCACTTGGCCGGTGAATGGGCAATTTTCTCCCACTCAACGGGCAATTTATGAGGTTGTTTTAGCTGCCCACGATCGCTGTATTGCTCAAGTCAAACCCGGTCAAGAATACGAGGAAATCCACTTAGAGGGAGCCTTGGCCATGGCAGAAGGATTAGTGGATTTAGGCATTTTAATTGCCCCGTTCCTTTACCCACAGATTTAGTCGTAAATCCTTGCTCGAAGATGCGTTCT
>NZ_CEZBFX010000049.1:0-34711 GCF_982964205.1 Roseofilum sp.
GGGGATCTGAACGTAGGGGCGGGTTCACCAAGATCTTCGACTCTCAACTAGACGATGAGTGAACCCGCCCTTACACAATTATCAATTATCAGTCAATAACTATCATGTCTAAACCTTCTGTGATTACGATTAAAAATCTTGACCATTTTTTTGGGAAAGGGGATCTGCGCAAACAAATCTTATTTGATATTGATCTGGAAATTAAGGCGGGTGAGATTATCATTATGACTGGACTTTCTGGATCGGGAAAAACGACCTTATTAACCTTAGTCGGAGGATTGCGATCGGTGCAGTCGGGAAGCGTGAACGTTTTGGGGAAAGAATTTTGTGGCGCTTCTGCCCGTAAATTGACGAGAGCAAGACGCAAACATGGTTATATTTTCCAAGCCCATAACTTACATCAAAGTTTAACCGCCCTGCAAAATGTGCAAATGGGGTTAGAAGTGCATGGAAAATGGTCGCCAAAAGAGATGCAAGCGCGATCGGCAGCGATGTTAGAACGGGTAGGATTAGGAGATCGTTTGCAGTATTATCCCGATAATTTATCAGGAGGACAAAAACAACGGGTGGCGATCGCCCGCGCTCTGGTTAGCCATCCTCCCCTGGTGCTTGCCGATGAACCGACGGCTGCTCTCGATCGCCAGTCTGGACGTGCTGTCGTGGAATTAATGCAGACTTTAGCCCAGGAACAAAACTGTACAATCCTCATGGTAACCCACGATAATCGGATTTTAGATGTCGCCGATCGCATTATTCACATGGAAGATGGACGGTTATCCAAGAGCGATCGAGCCAGTGAATTACCAATCAAAAGTTAAGATAAGGATCGCAAGACTCAATTGATTGACTCACAACCCTTCCCTAATCCGTGTTGAACCGTTATCCCGCTCTTTCCTTATTTGCGATTCTAGTGGCGATCGCTCCCTTAACTTCCTGTGCCAATAGCTCTGGAGGTAGAAGCCTAGAACAACTGCTTGCCCCCGATCCCCAACTGCAAGCCAATCCCGCATCCCAATCGTCTCCCCAAGCTTCTCCTCCTCCCTCTCCTGCACCGGCTTCTGCCATTGAGCTTCCCGATAATTTTCCTTCAACCATTCCCCAATATCCCAACGCTACCCTAGAATTGGTTTCTCCCCTCACTGCTGCTGAAGAAGGCACGATTACCCGTTGGTTTAGTGCAGACTCCACAACATTAGTCAGACGCTATTACCAACAACAATTAAATGAGCGCAACTGGGAAATTACTAGCACTCCAGATGCACCAGAACTGTCTGCGCGTCTTGAGAGCTTGCAACTTACGCTCAACTTTGCTCCTCCCACTTCTGGACAAACGACGTATACGTTGACTTATCGGATAGACGATGCACCGACGGTGATTAGTTCTCCAACCGTTTCGCCGAATCCTTCACCGACTTCTGAGAATAATGATGCAGAAATCGATGAAATCCTAGACGTTTCTACTCCACTCTCGCCAGGAGTCACAGAATTGATTACTCTCGGCATTACTAATAATTCTTCGACAGAAGCATTTCAACCCAATGAAATCATTACCCGTGGAGACTATGCTCGCTGGTTAATGAATGCCAATAATCAAATCTATGCCGACGATCCAGGTAAACAAATTCGTTTAGCATCTACGACTAGAGATCCCGTTTTTCAAGATGTCCCAAAAAGCGATCCAGATTTTGCTTATATTCAAGGATTAGCAGAAGCCGGATTAATTCCCAGTGCCCTGACAGGAGAAGCAACGGAAACCCGGTTTCGTCCGGATGCGCCCCTGACGAGGGAAAATCTCATTGGCTGGAAAGTGCCTTTAGATACTCGTTCAGCTCTGCCGAAAGCGACGATAGAGGCAGTCAAAGATACTTGGGGATTCCAAGATACCAGTAAAATTAATAGCCAATTTCTACCGAGTATTTTAGTGGATTTCCGAAATGGAAATAATGCCAACATCAGGCGCGTGTTTGGCTACACAAGGCTATTTCAGCCCCAAAAAACAGTAACCCAGTTGGAAGCAGCAACAGCGCTAACATATTTTGGAATACAGGGAGAGGGGCGATCGATTAATAATGAATAATGATTCTCTGTGTCTCCCCATTCTCCCACTCCCCCATCTCATCTATGCCTCTCGATCCATCCCTAATCTTATCTTTGCTGCAAGTGAAACGCTCGGAATTTAAGGGCTTAGAGTCCCAAGTTTTTGAGAAACTCCGACCCTATCGCCAAGCCCTTTTGCATCGTTCTAGGGAAGTGGTTGAGCGATGTAAAAGCATTGAGTTAGTGGATGAGCATGATTCCATTTATGCTGAACCATTGGAAAGAGGAGATCGCGGTTGGATCGTGAAATCGAATCTCGTTTGGCAAAATCGAGAACAAAGCTTACAGTGGGTACGCGATCGCCTCACGGGGATTCCCACATTTGCTGTTGATGGTTCCCAAATCTATCCGAGCAAGGACTTTTCCCTACCCATCGCGGTGATTCAAATTGGCTGGTTTGAAAACTTTCATCGTGGAGATGGGGACTATGAAAAAGATATCGCGGTAGATTTAATTACTCCGAATCAATTTGCCGCTTTGGAGAAAGGGGAATCCCTCGATCGCCTTGTCAACCGTCGCCGTTTGGAATTAGAAGTGCGTCGGATCATCGATTATATGCACGTCCACAGCCATCAATCCTCCCGTCTGGTCTTTTATGATGGCTCCCTGATTGCTAGTTTTGCAGAAACCTTCGATCGCCAAACCTATCAGTGTTATCTGAAAGCTTTGCGTCAAGTATTGAGTGCCACTCAACACCATCAAATTCCCCTCGTTGCCTATATCGATACCAGCGCCTCCGAAGATACCACGCAAATGCTGCAACGGGTGTTGGGATTACCTCCCATTTCTGGAGTGAGCGATCCGCAACTCCTTAATCCACTGATGGAATGGGGCGATCGCACGGTTCTCTGTCGCTGTTGTCGTCCTGGTATCCTCCGCGACTATCAAGAGCAAGCGAATCAAGTCACATTTACCTATCTGAAAACCCATGCAGGATACCCGGTGCGCCTAGAATTGCCCTTCTGGATTTTCCAAGCGGGATTACTCGAGCAAGTGATTGATTGGGTACGCGCAGAAGTGATTATCGGGCGTGGATATCCCTACGCGATCGAAACTGCCGATCAAATCACCGTTCTCCGCAGCGAAGACCGTAAACTATTTTACCGTCTTCTGCAAGATTGGGCTGAACAGGAAGAGATCCCGTTTCGACTCTCCCGGAAAATGGTCAGCAAAGCCCACCGGCGTTAGAGGAGTTATGAGTCAAGATGAAAATCGAAGAAAATTTACAAGTTATCCCTTCTAGATTTTAGTATAATTTTATATAACAATTTATTGTTTATGGGTGGCAGAGCGTTTTAAAATTCGTTATATTAATTTATGGAAATTCCTGATGGAATAGCTCACTTCTGATGAAATCGCATTTTCTCACTCTTTTAAAACCTTTTGTTCTATACTAAGAGTAACCTATTTAAATCATGAAATTAACTCAGTCTTCTACACTAAAAATTGCAACTACCGACTGCAAATTACATCCCAAGGCTACAGCTATATTAACAAAAGCCAAAAATCATTGTAAGCTATTAGGTATTTATGATGAAGATCGATATCTGAGCCATCATACTATGACTCCTTATCTATTTGGATATAGTTCATTTGATCGTACTGTTGATGCTACGATTTTTTTCTCGGTACTCTACTATCTAGATGACTTTTTTGGAGAAGATAGTGCGGATAGCCTGAAATTAGATGCTCAAGTTCTGTTTCGTATTTGGCAAACAGGGAAATACCATATAATGAACCGTTATCCTCCCTCAAAAATCGATCGATTATGTGCGGCTTTGGCTTATATTAGTGGCATTATACAAACCAAGAGTCCTTATTCTTTCTTTCAACATTATACTAATTATTTACGCTTACATTTGCAACATAGTCTATATCCTATAAATTATCAAACTGTAGAGGAGTATATCCAGACCCGTATCCATTTTGGAGGCATGTATCCCACAATTGGAATGATCGAGTATGTGTATGACACCTATTTGACAGAAGAGCTTAGAGACTCCCTTCCTCTGTTGGTGCAACTAGAAGAATCTTGTGCCCTGATAGGGGCTTTATCAAATGATTTATTTTCCTATCATAAAGAAGCACATAGCCGGTTTAACCTATTGAATGCTTTGATGGAAACTCATGCAAATTGTAATCTAGAAAAGGCAATCAAGCTAGCTGTTGATAGAGTTAATGGGCTGTATGATAACTTTTTGTTAAATTATAGTGCATTGAAAATACAAGCAGAATCATTACCTATAGCAGAACAGCAAATTATAACAACTTACGTAGATAGCTTGCAGCAATTGATTGCTGCTAGTTATCACTGGCAGCTGAATACTAATAGGTATCGGGCACATGATAATGTTTTCGAGGATATGCGTATACCACTCACCTATAGCATTTTAAAATGAGACATAAAAATGCTCTAAGTATAGAAACCGCAAAAGTAAATCCTCAACCTCAAGAGGTGACAAAAAGACTAAAGAGTAGACTGTATAAGAGATAGAGTCTGTAAACCCTTCTGGAAAAATAACGGCTTATGAGTTTTGCACTCCTTGCCCTTCATTACTAACGAAATAATATTGGTATCTAGCAAATAACTCATCAATGTTAGTGACTTTCAATCGCGGCAATTAAATTATCAAGCTCTTCTGGACTCATGCCCTTACTTGCTATTGCCCATAAATGCCATGCCATGATCCTAATTACAGCGATCGCGCAAATCCCGAGCGGCGATCGCCGCAAATGTCTCGAGTAAATGGTTCTCTTCAACCGTTTGAAAAATCGTCTCTACCATTTCCTGAGCGACTAAATCCTGTCGATAAAGCTCTTCGAGCGCCATCAAATCCTCAACAACATCCACAATTCGTTGCTGTACCAATTCCCGATTCTCGGTTACCACAGACATAACTCTTCCCTCCTCATTTTTAACTGATTACACCTTAGATACTCCTAGGGGAAGATGGGGCTTAAAGTTCCTCAAAGCGATACAAAACCACCCCTGTTTGAGGATGATTATCTACCGTCACATAACCCTTTTTCAACATCTCCAGTAACAGGCTTTCTACCTCATCAAAATCTAAACCCGTATCTACCACTGCTTGGGTTACAGAAATCTCTCCTCCTCGTGCAGCAGCCGCTTTGACTAATTTCACCTTAGTGGGTTCTGGCGCTTGTTTTTCAGTCACCTCCACTACTTCACAGGGAATTGTCTGAGGACTCAACGGTATACCTGTTGGAGATAAACCATGTTTGAGCCGATATTTGAGGTTATATTCATCAACCATACCGGGAATAAAGATCAAGTCAATAAATTGACCGATCCCAAACAAGCCGAATGTACAGCACCAGAGAATACCTGTAGCGATCTTGCCATTATACAGGCGATGAATACCATTGGCTCCAAACATGCCGAGGAGCCAGAGTAGATAGGTTGTGCTAACCTTATTCATGGGTTGAGTATGGCGAGTATTTTGGGAGCAAAACTTGTGGTTTATCTTATGCTAGCACGAGAAAGAGTGAGAAGTGAGGAGCGATCGCGGCGATCGCTCCTCACTCCTTTATGCTAGTCCTTTAAGATACGCTATAATACTCAGTCTTGGGATAAACACTGATAATCAGATCGCCCACTTCAAAGAACAAACCTTCTTTTTCCGACTTAGAAAACTTCAGATCCCCTGATTTAGCTGAGAGTTCATCGGCAGTATAGGCAACAACTTCTAACTCATCCGGAATGAGTCCTGTTGCACCAATATGAAACACCAACGGCGAAATCTTGTCTCGATAAAGGGTTTCTAAGGCTTGATTAACCTTCCTCAATCCTCCAGTCAAGTCCTCCACAAATTGCTCGGTTTCCACCGTTTCCCCTTGCCATTTTTTCTCCAGTGAGCTAACTAAATCAGCCGCACCTAACTCCTGCAAAAGTTCAGTTACACTGCCATTTTTTTCCAAGCCCAGAAATTCATCAAAAATGGGCTTCATCAAGTCATCCACCTTCGTCACTTTTGTGCGCTTCGATAACGTTTTGTGACCAAACACGACCGGTGTATCTAGACTTTGGGCAAAGGTTGGCTTATCTAATTTTTCTCCCGTTTGGCGATCGCAGACTTCATAAAACCGATCTAAAAACTTGTTGGCTGAATGCAATTGACCTAAATTGAGAATTTCACAATTGCCTAACTCAATTTTATAACTCACCCGCGAATCCACTTTACCGGTATTCAAGGCTTCTTCTAGATCGGAATATTCGGTAGTCGTGGGGAAATTTAGATACAAACTCTTGGATAAATAATGCTCTTTCAAGGCAGCCAGTTGATCGGCGGTATACGTCTCAGAAACTTCTTTCAGATGGGCAGACAAGAGACTCGATAATACCCGCAAAATAGCTAATCGAGAAAAAATTCCCTGCACTTGAGTATAATCGGCGGCCATGGGCACAATCGGTAACTGGGTTAAGTCGATTTCGTATTCTGTGTTAAAATCAAATTGGTCGGCATCAGTCAACAGATTCTGTTCTTTGAAGACTTTAAAGACTTTGGCATTACTAAATTTTACCTTTAAAGTCTCAACATTTAACTCCCCATCTCCAACTAGAGTATAGTTGTTATAAGACTTCAAGTCATTGAGCAGAATCCCGGCAACTTCTGTAATTGGGGTTTTATCCTCAGATTTAACTAATTTTACTGGACGGGTAATCAGTAAATTGATGGTTGCGGTATTGCGGTTAATGTCAAATGACCCCATTTGCACATAGTCGCCACTGTCCACATATTCGGTTTTCAGCCAAGGTTTGACCAAGTTCCCCTCTGCATCTCGCTGTCCAGGAATGCGCTTCACTCCTCGGCGCTGATAATGATCTTGGAGATGTTTGAGATTGAGGATGATTGGGTCTTTATGGGTCTCGAATAACTGAATCAGCTCTAAAATCGGTAAGTTTTTGTTGATGGGAACTTCAGAAAGGATCTCGCGATCGCTTAAACTCTGAGGATCGTAGATGGCTTTGTCTAAGTCTTGGGAAAATTCCACCAGTTGGCTATTGGTGATGGCTTTACCGTGACGCTGAGATAAGGTGGCATCAAAGGTGCTGACGAGGGCATATTTAGCCAGGTTTAAGTTCCCATCAATGAGTTGCGCTTTGGCAAAGGTAAATACAGATTCATCGGTTTGCGCTAGGGGAATATCGCTTAATTGCTCAAATTCGGCTTCGGTGAGTTTTTGATATTTATAGAAAATACCATCATCATCGGGTTTAAGCCCCAAAATTTTCAGTTTTCCAGCATTGCCATTGAGCTTACGAGCACTGTGGGAGAGGAAGAGTTGATAGTCATATTCTTTGAAGAGGGGTTCTTCGATCGCCCAAGCGATCGCCTCCCCTAAAACCTTGGACGTGTTGTACAGTGAATCATAGACCTGTTTCACTGTGCCCGCTTGGACGCAAGTTCCAGACACCAGGTTGGCTAAACGGGAGAGTAACTTAAAGTCAGAACTGGCAGAATAGGCGATCGCGTTCAGAAAAACGTTATTCTGGTTCAGATTCTGACAAATTTGTTCTAAGCTTGCCACTTCTGAGCGCACATTCGGATGATTCGCATAACCATCACTATGCAGGGTAATGCCCGTTAGCTCATCCGGTTGAATTAACTCAGTTGCCAGTTGCAGCGCTTGGGAAATGCAGGTTGCACCAGAAACGCGAATGTTTTGAATGTCCTGAATATACGAAGAATTGAGCTTCATCACCTCTTGAATGGGGACGCGCTGGAAGTGCGAGATCAAATTTCCTTGGGAAGAATAGGAAATCAGGGTGACCACCAGTTGGGAATGGGTGTATTCTTCTAGGGTGAGGAGCTTGATTAGAGTTTCCTTGAGGGGGTTGATGTCATGGTACATTGAGCCGGAGCGATCGATGACAATAATACTATGGGCGATCGCCTCCACTGCTTCCGTCTTCGAGTTCTCGTCCTTCTCACTTAACGGTTGGCGATCGACCCGATAATAAGCCTTTGGCTCACCTGCTTGGTTGTAGAGGACAAACTTAGTTGTCGGTGCAGGGATCAATTCAGCAGCGTTCTTAACCATAGGTTATCCAAGCCTCTTGCATCATTACCTCCCTATTCTAATCAATGTTGATTATTTTGTCAACTTAGCCATTGATTGGGCGGGTATCGTAGGCACTTCTTTTCAAGTTCTTCTGCCCACTCATTTCTGATATCAAGTCCGAGTAATCAGGAATATCTCCAATTATTCCCGACACTCCACAACTAACGTAATTTGTCTGCTTCTCGTTGAGCTGCTTGGCTATTCTCTTGATAGCGAATAGTTCGGTCTTGGGCAATCTGATACCGGTCATCAGAAGCCGATACTTGAGCCATCAAATCACTCGCTTGCTGCCATTTTTCGGCTAAGGCTAACCATTCCTCCTCTGTTTGTGCCGTCAGTCCCTCATTCGCCGCAGCTTGAGCTAGACGTACCGCCTCCGGAAAAGGGTCAGCAGTAGGAGCATCGGCAGTAGTAGGAGTAGCAGTAGATGGAGTCGAGGGGTTAGTTCCTGCCACTGGTGGAGTATCAGAATTAGAATCCTTGGGTGTTCCCCACCAAGACAGAACTCCTAATCCAGCCAAAACCAGGACACCACTAAATATAGCGCCACCGATAATGCCTCGACGGAATTGGCGCTGTTCCCGTGTTAACTGGGAGGGGGTATAATTCGGGAGGGGAGTCTTCCGCTTGCGAAAGGACTGAGCCTGGCGGTTATAAGACCATTGTGTTAATAATCCAGGTTTTCTGAGTACAATGAGTTCTGACCAAAGCAGTTGACCCTCTGGATCTTGCTGAATTTCTTCTAACCACAACAGTTGTTGCTCGCGCACCAGGCGACTATTGATATTCACGCGCCGAATATGGCGAGGAGCAATTTCCTCTAAAATCATGGTGACCTTCTCCACCACTGGGGTTTGTTCCAATTGACCCTCTGTTTCTCCCTCACATAACAGTTGTAGAATCCCCCGGTCTAAAACTGCCCTAGTACGAATCCCTGAGTTAGCCAGCTTTTCATTCAATACCTGAATAATAGCGGCAACGCTACCCTGGCGAGCTTGCTGAAAAATATTATCCATCGGATCGACCCTCTGTCCTGTTGGCGTAAACCCTGGTGGAGCATCAAAGATATTGTTTTTCATTGTGGTTGGCGTGGACTCATTTTCAAGGAACCTGACTTGCCGTAAATCATACTTCAATCTGGCTGCCAACGTCATTAACGTCTGTGTCAACTGGGGATTTTAGGGAGCGATCGCCTCCAATACCCCATTCCCCTTCTACCAGCACTATACCCATGACCACAATTGCGTATAATCTGTAAGGAAATCTTAGGATAGCTACTTATTTCTGAGTGCAGCTTAAAATCAGAACAAGTTAAGTTAAGATTTCTACGATCGCAAACTCCTTTCCTATCTCTCCTAGCTCGATCGGGGAGAGAGTCAACCGCCCACTTTAGAAACCTACTTTAGCAATGCCCCGGATATTAGTCATCGATGACGATCCCGCAATCTCAGAATTAGTTGCTGTCAACCTGGAAATGGCTGGCTATGATGTCAGTCAAGCACCTGATGGCATTAAAGGCCAAGCCCTGGCGATTCAATTACTTCCAGATATGATTGTACTGGACTTAATGCTGCCTAAAGTTGATGGATTTACCGTCTGTCAACGTCTGCGTCGAGACGATCGCACTGCCGATATCCCCATCTTGATGTTAACTGCCCTCAGCCAAACCCAAGACAAGGTAGAAGGTTTTAATGCCGGTGCAGATGATTATCTCACCAAACCCTTTGAAATTGAGGAGATGTTAGCACGGGTGCGGGCCCTCCTGCGACGTACCGATCGCATTCCCCAAGCAGCTAAACACAGTGAAATTCTCAACTATGGTCCCCTTACTCTGATTCCAGAGCGCTTTGAGGTCATTTGGTTTGATACGACTGTTAAACTCACCCATTTGGAGTTTGAGTTACTTCACTGTCTTCTCCAGCGCCATGGGCAAACCGTTTCTCCGAGTGAAATCCTCAAGGAGGTTTGGGGATACGATCCCGATGATGATATTGAAACCATTCGGGTTCACGTTCGCCATCTGAGAACCAAATTAGAACCCGATCCCCGTCATCCGCGCTATATCAAAACAGTTTACGGTGCAGGTTATTGTTTGGAGTTACCTTCAACTAAATCAGAAGCTTCTTAACACTCGATCAACCTACAAGAGTGGGTTCAGCCTAGGGTTAACCCATTCAACTGTAGGATTGATCGGCACCCACGCAGAGAAATTGGGTTTCTGAGAGAAGTGATGATTGTCAGGTAATATGCCTAGGAGGAAGCTGAGTTCTGTCAACTGATCTAATGCATTTTGAAAGTCATTTACTGAATTAATAGAGGTGCCCTTAAGTCTTTAAGAATTGAATTGATATGTCAAACTCCCGTAATCCCGTAGTGCTAATTCATGGCATTTTTCGTAAAGCCTATGTGTTTAACCGCATGGAAAAATACCTGAAAGAGCGCGGATGGGAAGTCCATCGGTTTGATCTGGTACCCAATACCTCAATTGTGGGATTAGATCGACTTGCCCTACAAATTAAAACCTATGTCGATGAACACTTTGCCCCCGATCAACCCATTGATTTAGTCGGTTTGAGCATGGGTGGCTTAGTTAGTCGCTATTATGTCCAGCGCTTGGGGGGACTGGAGAGGATTCAACGATTTATTACCATTTCTTCTCCCCATCATGGGACTTATCTGGCTTATTTACTGCCGTTTATTGGTTGTGTACAAATGCGTCCGGGGAGTGAATTTTTAGTCGATTTAAATGCAGAGGTGCAGCAGTTAGAGCAAGTCAAGTTTAGTTCTCTCTGGACTCCCTACGATTTTGTCATTGTACCAGCAAAAAGTTCGCAAATGCCTGTGGGAAAAAATGTTAAACTGTGTGTATTCCCCCATGCGATGATGGTACGCAGCCACAGTACGTTGGTTACCGTAGAAAAAGCGCTGACGGATAAACGGTAAGAGCGCATTACTAACACGCCTGGCAAAGACTTCGCTCCAATTGAATAGCTGCGATCGCCATAACTATGGGATAAACAACCCCCGTCTGGGCGATCGCTGTAGAAAATTATCCTCAGTCGAGGGTGAGGACAATTTTCCCCATGAATTGTTTTTCCAGAAACATTTCTTGGGCCCGAGCGATTTGCTCTAAGGGAAAGGTTGATGCCACAAGAGGGCGAATCTGTCCCGTTTCAATAGACTTAATCAGGTTAGAAAAAACAGATGGCTCCAATTGGGTGCAACCAAAAAACGTCCACTGTATGTTGGGCAAATCCTCCGTCACACTCCGACCCGAAATACCACGAAGAAGATAAGGATTTCCCGTTAGCCTCGACTAAACAAGGTTCGACCAAAACGCGATCGCCTCTCGCTTGTTTGTATTGTATCGCCAAACAAAACAGTAGGGGTAATTCATGAATTACCCCTACTCGATTAGGATCTAACCTAATCTAAATGCTCAGAATGGAGAAACTACACCAGAGCAAAGGACTGACTAAAGTCAACGCTGGCAAAAGCAGTTGCACCAACAGCAAAGGCTTGAGAGCCAATATTGCCGCCGACAAAGATACTACTCATGACAGAAACATTACCCGTAATATTCACTTGAATGTCAGCGGTGCTAAAGCTGAGTTGCTCAGGCGCTACGCCATTGACGATACCGAGAACGGAGGTTACACCATTATTGGTTACCTCGATAATGGTATTGCCGTTGACTACGGTGAACGTCAGGTCATTGGGAGTAATTCCACCGGTCAAGCCAATAGTATCGCCTTCGCGGTAGTCTAACATCAGGTCGGCTTCGGCTGCTGTTGTGGCTGCGGTTCCAGTGCGCAGAACGAAGACATCATTACCTGCGCCACCGATGAGGGTATCTGTACCAGCATCACCACTGATAACATCATCGCCATCACCCCCATTGATCAGATCATTTCCTTGACCGCCAAAGATGTTGTCATTATCTGCGCCACCGTCGATGGAGTCATTGTCTTGGCCGCCATTGAGTTGGTCTTCGCCAGCATCTCCATTTACGATATCATTGCCGCGATCGCCTGAACCCATATCGTTACCATCGCCACCACTGACCGTATCATCCCCTTGTCCGCCGTAACAAGTATCATTACCGGCACCACCGTTAACCGTATCTTCACCTTGGTTACCATTGGCAGAATCATCCCCTGCACCAGCATTAATTTGATCGTCACCTTGTAAACCAAGAACCACATCAGCTCCAGCCGTACCGACTACCACATCATTACCAATGCTCACGTTAAACTCAGTGGTGACTTCAACGGAGACATTGGTGGTAGTTGTGGTTGAACTTGGAGGCGCAACAGGATCAGTAAATATACCTGAACCTGGGGGTTGAGGGTTGGGGAACGCGGCGAGAATTTCTGCACTCGTTAAATTCCCGACTTGTTCAACCACACCTGCTCCTCCAGAATTACTGGTGAAGGAGAAGAAGTCTTGAATGACCAAATCGCTCGCCGCCTCAAACTGACCATTATTATCGAGATCGACGACTAAATCCGTACCATTGCGTAAAACCTGAGTTCCGGTTGCTGGTGGTGCATCTTCATCTTGTGGAGGTAAAGATAGGGTAACCCCTTCAACCTCAATGACATCAGCCGTACCGCCACTATCTTTAATTGTGGTTCCCACAGCATTGGCAGCGGTCAATTTATAAGTATCGCTACCACCACCAGCTTCCAAGCTTAATCCCGCAACTGCACCACCGGTAATCACATCATCAAACTGAGAACCAATCGCGCCTTCAAATCCAGAAATAATGTTCTCAAATTGACCCACCACTGTGATACCGGTTTCGAGGTTGATTTCTACACCGACAGAGGCTTCCACATAGGATACGAAGTCTATACCAACGCCACCAGTTAAGGTATCATTCCCTTCTCCACAAGTCAGGGTATCATCCCCTTCTCCACCATCAATGTTATCGTCACCTGCTCCACCATCGAGGGCATCGCCATTTTCGCTACCTGTAATGGTGTCGCTACCATTGGAACCAGTAAATCCTTCAACTCCTTCAATGGCATTGTTGAGTTGGACACCTCCTGCTAGGGTTCCGGTGACAGTTGTGGTGCCTGATGCAGAGACATTGATGGATAATCCCACATTAACGGAAATATCTAGCTGTACATTGATGAAGCTGATCATATCAAATCCAGCACCACCAATAATTTGAGATGTACCATCGCCACAAATTAAGAGGTCATCTCCTTCTCCTCCAACTAGAACATCCCCACCAATAAGGGTGTCTTTACCATTGCCGCCCACTAGACTGTCGGCACCGTCTCCACCAACGAGGCTATCATTGCCATTGCCGCCGACAAGGGTATCGTTGCCATCTCCACCGACGAGGGTGTCTTTGCCGTTGCCACCAAGACAGGAGTCATTGCCTTCACCACCAACGCAGGAATCATCACCTTGCCCGCCCACACAGGTGTCATCGCCATCGCCACCAATGAGGGTATCTTTACCATCGCCACCGACGAGGGTATCGTTACCATCTCCACCGACACAGGAGTCATTACCATCGCCACCAAGACAGGAGTCATCTCCGTCGCCACCGATGAGGGTATCTTTATCATCACCGCCGTCTAGGGTATCGTTACCATCGCCACCGATACAGGAGTCATTACCATCGCCACCAAAACAGGAGTCATCCCCGTCGCCACCAACACAGGAGTCATTACCATCGCCACCAATGAGGGTATCGTTATTATCTCCACCGTCTAAGGTGTCATTGCCATCTCCACCAACACAGGAATCATCGCCTGCACCGCCAGCGCAGGAGTCATTGCCGTCTCCACCAAAGCAGGTATCATCGCCATCTCCACCATTCATGGTGTCATCTCCGTCAGCACCAGATATTCCAGAGATGCCTGAGAGTCTACCAGAACCACCACCGGAACCGGTCGCACCTGAACCTGTACGACCGGTACCTGTGCCTGTACGACCGGTACCTGTGCCTGTGCGACCGGTACCTGTGCCTGTGCGACCGGTACCTGTGCCTCGTGATGATTTTCCAGAGCCGCCAATGAGAACATCGTTACCATTGCCTCCCACTAGAGTATCTTCTCCGCCTGCCCCAATGAGGATTTGTCCATTTGCGAGAGTACCGGTGATGCTACCTTGTGCTTGAGCATCGACGGAAATAATTGCTTGGCCAAGAGCAGGAATGGTGGCGGAAATTTCCAGAGCAAATTCGGCAATTTGACGATCGCTAAGTTCTGAAACGGATAGATTAAAGTGAGCTTGGAGTTCAGCTTCGTAGTTGACTTTGACAAAGGTCAGAGCTTCAACGGATAGGGTGGATTCAGCAGTAATGAATGCCATAGTTAATTCTCCTGATTCTGTGTATATAGCGCTGGGAAATTTCAGTGAGTCGGTGTAAATCAGTGAGCAATCTAAAAATGATTCACTGATTGATACCGATTACCCATTACCAGCGCAAAGCGCTATAGTCCACAGCGCTTGAGTCGCGATCCTAGGTAGGGCCATAAGCGCCCCCGTCTTCCCCAAGTGGGAAGATGGCCCTGGGGAGCGCCAAGATTAAAGGTCAGCTTGGCGTAGGCTAACCATGAGTGGTCGGGCGATCTCCAACCGACGCGATCGCCGAATTCTTCGTAGTTTTTGTCTAAAGACCGCCAAATTCGGTTTTGGACACTCAACCCAAAGTGACCGTTACTATAATGCACCCATAAGCGGTCAAGGGTTCGCAAGTCTCGACCGGGGAGGTATTTTACTTCCTCTTCGGTGAGGCTACCTTGGGAGGTGCGATCGCTAATTTCGAGTAAAATCTGGTCGGTTTGGCGATCGGCCCCCTGCCAGTGTCCAGTAGCGAGGAGTTGTTCTAAAGTACTATAGTCCATTCCTACCGCAGAACTCCATTTACGCTCGGTATCATTGATGGGAGGGGGGGCTTGCCAAGGAGGGGAAATGAGGACAATTCCCAATAGATCAAACCATTGTTCGATGGACTGGGGCCGGTCTTCGGGTTCGAGGGCCATCCCGGCTAAGATAGCGGTATTGATGCGATCGCTAATTACTGGGTTAATGTCCTGGGGAGGAATGAGGGGATCGCTTTGCTTGCGAGCCACGCGGCGATCGCGGTTAGTTGCCGACTCTGGCACTTCTTCGGTTAACAGTGCATAGAGGGTCGCTGCTAACGCGTAGACATCGGTGTAAGGGCCTCGAAAGGATTGCCAGTCATACTGTTCGATGGGCGCAAAGCCTCGGCTCACATAGGTGGTATGACCTTGAACTAAATTAGGCATAAATTTACGAGCCATGCCAAAGTCGATCAGTGTGGTTGAAGCTTCACCCTTGCGCCGTAAAATATTTAGCGGTTTGATATCCCGATGCAAAAACCCTTGATGATGGACGGTATTGAGAGCATCCCCAATTTGTTGGATATAGTGGAGGGCTTCGGCTTCAGGTAAGGCTCCTTCGGTATCTACTAGAGTACCCAAATTGGTTCCTTCAATGTACTCTAGTACGATACACCATAAGCGATCTTCCTGGATCAACTCTTCAACGCGAACAATATGGGGATGGGACGATTTGGCAATCCATAGAGCTTCATTGAGAAAGTCTTGCTGACATTTCTCGAAGTTTTTGTGATTGCGGATCTTCTCGTTGAGCGTTTTAATCACTACATTTTCGCCGGTTTGAGTTTGGGCGAGATAGGTGATCCCAAATCCACCTTCACCGAGTTTTCTCGCGATCGTATATTGACCATCTTGGAGTTGATGTCCCGTTTGCCACACCATATTGTTTGTTTCTTCCAGACCAACACAGAGGTTTGATTTTGGTATTATTTTAGTCGATTGGCGTTGGTGATTTGGAGGGGAGAATAAGAGCATACATACACCTAGCTAGTCGCGTTTAACGGGACATCACTTTAAGTTATGTCGATCCCCTCCTACAACTTCATTTTTTCGGATTACGGATTTTATTAAAAAACTTCTAATCAGCCGATATACATTTCCGATTTGAGCAGTTCAAATCGGTAGATCATGCAATATCAGACCAGTGATTTTTCTTTGATCAAAGAATTTTATTGTGAACTCTACCTTTTTAGAACTATCAAGTCAATCCCACATCCACTTCTAGAAATCTCACTTGGTTGTTGAATATTAAACTCGAATCGATACCATAGATAGAAGCAATCACTGCACCGGTGCTAATTCGATCGATTCTGGCTTCAAAACGACCGGTTCGGGTGACTGAAACATCATTAGCACTAATTCCTGCTAAACCAATAATATCATTTTCTTCATAGCCAAAAATTAGGGGTATATTTCTTGGGTCAGTTGCTAGAGAAGCCCGTAAAATATAAACATCAGCGCCTAGTCCCCCACTCAAAATTCCGCCACCGCGATCGCCACTGAGGGTATCATTCCCTTCTCCTCCATCAATCATATCGTTGACTATACTTTGTCCACCCCAAATAAAATCATTACCTGCACCTCCGGTGAGTGAATCATCTCCTTGACCCCCTAAAATCAAATCATCTCCCACATCGCCATTAATAGTATCGTTCCCTTCACCGCCAAAAAAGTAATCATTGCCGCGATCGCCATTTAGGATATCATTGCCCAAATCTCCATAGAGAAAATCATTTCCATCATTGCCACTGATAAGATCATCATTTTGTCCGCCATAACAGAGATCGTTACCCTCACCACCTATAATCGAATCATTACCCGTATTACCACTGAGTAAATCTCGTCCCCCTGCACCAGTTAAACAATCATTTCCTTCTAAACCAAACAAGTAGTCATTTCCTTCTTTTCCTAGGATTTCATCATTGTCTGCCGTTCCCAATAAGATGGCATCTCGGTCATCGGGTGCAATAATCGCTACCATGATCGGTTCTCCTTTTTTGTAGGGATTCTCAGTTAAAACTGTTGCGTTATGGACTATGGTAGGCCATTTTGCCTAAAAATAGAGGAATTCCAGTGCGATCGCCTCAATTTTAGTGTAATTCTTAACACTCTTGAATGCCATGACTTTTACCAATCACCCAATGGCGGCGGAAAAATCGGGCTAGGGAGGTTTCCTCTAGAGAGAGGTATATGGGACGACCATGGGGGCAGGTGTGGGGGTTGCGGGTTCGTTGCCACCGATCTAATATATCTTGCATTTCAGGTATCGTCAGAGGTGTACCGTTGCGTATGGCACTGCGGCAGGCTGTAGCAACTTGAGCGGTTTCTAGGTCTCCTCCGGCGGCAAGTTCTCGTAGAGCTTCGGCGCAATCCTCCCGTTGCTGGAGGAGTTGGGGAGCGTTGCGAATGGCGTGCAGACCTTCGCCAAAGGGGTCTACGTCTAAACCGATACGGATGAGTTGTTCGACTTCTTTGGGGGTGAGGTGGTTGAGGATGATGGGGGGATCGAGGGGAACGAGTTGCCAGCGATCGCACAATTCCTCGTATAAAATCCGCTCGTGGGCAATATGTTGCTCGACTAACCATAATCCCCCTGGATGCTCGGCGACGATATAGGTTTGGCGGATTTGGGCAACTGCTTTGAGTTCTAGGGGCGTGGGGGCATTGTTTTTGGGGGAAACTTGATAGGAACCCGACTTTTCCGAGGCTTTAAGCAGTTGACCGACGCGCTCTTGGTGGACGGCTTGAGGCAGGGTAATATCACTGAGTTTCAGAGCATCAGAAATGGCTTGCTGCACGGCTTCTTGGAGCGGTTTGAGGGGGTGCAGATAGATTTGAGATTTAGCGGGATGACGGTTCCAGTCGATGCGATCGCAGGATAGGTGCAAATGGAGAAAGAACACGGGGTAGCGTTTGTTGGGTACGGTGCGACTCATGGCGGCGATCGCCGTATTTTCCAGTTCCGGACATTGCACCAAACGCCCATTGACGGCAATTTTAACCCAATCGGGTTTACCGCGATGACAGCGATCGGGTAAGCCTAAGACTAATTCTAAGTTATCTGATTCTGGGTTCAATCCCTCCTGCTCTAGGGCAAGTTGCCGAAAGCAGAGATCGTTCACCTGTACATCCCGCAGCAGTTGGGGCAGAATGGATTGGGCATTCTTTCCTGGACTAATGGTAAACCAGGGGCGCGAGTCTTGGCTGACTTTCCAGGTAATGTCGGGATGACAGAGGGCGATATCTTGAATTAGGGTTTGAATGGCTCGCAGTTGTTGAGGAGGGGAGGGAAACCCTTGACGACGCAGTGCCCAAGTTTCAAACAGATGGGAAACTTCTACGATTGTACCCGAGGCGATCGCCACGGCATCAATGATATCCGCTTCCCCCAAAGCATTATACTTTACTCGCCATCCTTCTCCTGCACTTCCCCGACTCCAGATTTCCAGTTGCGAAAGTTGGGCTAAACTATGGAGAGCTTCGCCGCGAAAGCCTAAACTGGTAATGCGATCCAGGTCAGTAATCGTATGAATTTTACTGGTTGTATGCGATCGCGCGGCTTGAATTAAATCTTCTCGATTCATTCCCTCACCATTATCAGCCACTCTGACGCGCCATTGTTGCGGCCAAATCTCGATTTCCAGCCGCGTCGCCCCCGCATCAAGGGCATTTTCCACTAATTCTCGAACCACGGCGGCGATCGAGTCAATCACCTCACCCGCAGCGATCCGATGTACCACATCTGGCGGTAAGGATTGGATGGTAGAGACAGGAGAATCGATAATGGATCGGGAAATCTAAACACCTTCCCTATTTTCGCATATGGCGCTACAGGCTGGAATCAAGGGTGAGGCGATCGCTCGTTCTTATAGAGTTTAATCCCTAGGCTTCTAGCGTGTGTAGGATAGATGGTAAACTGCTGAGGCACAGAAAGAGACAGGGAGAATAGGCAATAGAGTCTTATCCTCCCATTCCCCCACTCCCCCAAACCCAACCATGCTTACCGTTGCCATCCCCAAAGGGGCATTACTCAAAGAAACGATTCAACTGCTCCAGCAAGTGGGCCTCGATTTTAGTGCCTTTCTGGACTCCAGTAACCGTCAACTGCAAATTGTCGATCCGACGGGAACGATGAAAGGGCTATTGGTTCGTGCCCAAGATGTGCCTGTTTATGTCGAATATGGGCAAGCCCAATTGGGCATTGTGGGCTATGATGTGCTGCGCGAAAAGAAATCAGCCGTTGCCCAACTTGCCGATCTCGGTTTTGGCTATTGCCGCATGTCTGTGGCAGTGAAACAGTCGAGTCCCTATCAAGATGTACTCGATTTACCTGCCCATTGCCGAGTTGCGTCTAAATCGGTTAATTGTGCCAAGGAATATTTCCATGGCTTAGACTTACCTGTAGAGATCATCCCGTTATATGGTTCAGTAGAACTGGGCCCGATTACTGATATGTCAGAGGCAATCGTCGATTTAGTCTCTACGGGCAAAACTTTAAAGGAAAACGGGTTAGTGGAAATTAAGAAGTTATTTGATAGTACGGCTTATCTAATTGCCCATCCCCTTAGTTATCGCCTGAATGTAGAAGATATCGATCGTTGGATGACCCAATTACGGGGTACGGCAATGAATACTTATAATTAAACGATTCTAATTAAGCGATTCGGGGTGCGGGTTGATAAAGGTGATGGCTTGATCTGCTGATGGGTTGCAGAACTTGCCCCCACATCAACTCCCCAGTCAATTGCTGATCAGAGGGAATCGTCTGGAGAACAAAAGGCATCGCACAGTGCCGAAATTCTGTATCCTAAGCATAGGAGAACTAGTCTAAGTGTCCATTGGCGCTCATTGGCATAGCTTCTCATATATTTGTGCCCGATTGAAAGTCTTAAGGTTTAAAAGGTCAACCCGTATGATGGCAACAGGTGAGTCCAAATCCCAAATTAATCTATTGACCATGTTCCGCTTGGGACTCTTTCAAATGGGTTTAGGGATTATGTCCCTGCTCACGTTGGGTGTGATTAATCGGGTGATGATTGATGAGCTGAAAGTGCCCGCTTTGATTGCATCAGGGGCGATCGCCGCCCATCAGTTTGTTTCTCCTGCACGCATCTGGTTTGGCCAACTTTCGGATGCGAAACCGATCGCCGGTTACCATCGCACGGGCTATGTTTGGATGGGCACTCTACTGTTTACCACGACTTCATTTATTGCCCTGCAAGTGGTTTGGCAACTGGGCAATAGTGCCGCTACCCTGGGATGGACTCTCCCTACCTATACCTGGGCGGCTTTGTTGGCGCTCGTCTTTGTTTTCTATGGATTAGCCTTAAGTGCCAGTTCTACGCCGTTTGCGGCACTCTTATTTGATGTTTCTGATGACCGGAATCGATCGAAATTAGTCAGTATTGTCTGGTCTATGTTAATGGTGGGGATTGTCGTTGGGGCGATCATTAGTAGTAGTTTATTAAAACAGTTAGGCTTAGATGCTCCTCCGGAAGACCTGCAAGCATCGATTAATCGTCTGTTTATTATTGTGCCAGCTTTGGTGTGCTTTCTGACCGTTGTCGGAACGATAGGAATCGAGAAAAAATACTCGCTTTATGGCGATCGCTCCAGCGCCGCGAACCGAGAAGATCAAATTACCTTGGGCAATGCCTTAAAAATCCTGACTGCCAGTCGCCAAACCGGGATTTTCTTCACCTTTCTCCTGTTCATGAGCATTAGCTTGTTTATGCAAGATCCCGTCTTGGAACCCTACGGCGGGGAAGTCTTCCAGATGCCCATCTCAGAAACCGCTCGACTCAATGCCTTTTTTGGTATGGGAACTTTGATTGGTATTGCTTCAACCGGTTTTTTAATTACCCCTCACTTAGGCAAACAACGCACCTGTTTTAGCGGCTGTGTGGCAACAGCATTTTGTTCGGGATTCCTCTTATTTTCTGGGTTTACTGGCAATCCTCAAGCCCTAATGTTGAGCCTATTTCTATTTGGCTTAAGCTCTGGAGTCTTAACAGCCGGAGCAGTCGGTTTAATGCTCGATTTAACTGCTGCGGAAACTGCCGGAACGTTTATTGGCGCTTGGGGGTTAGCCCAGGCAATGGCACGAGGAGGCGCAACTGTGTTAGGAGGAGCCGTGCTAGATCTAGGAAAAGTCCTGTTTTCTGAGCCAGTCTTGTCCTACGGTTTGGTGTTTGTAGTGCAGGCAGGGGGCTTGATTTCCGCCACCTGGCTCTTGAATCGGGTGAATATTCGCGAGTTCCAGGAAAATACAAAGGAGGCGATCGCTCTAGTCATGGAAGGAGATTTAGACGGATAGTAGCGCTCAAAACATCATTGTAAGTTGTATTAACCATAGCAATTGTTGGATTGAATACGCTAGTCTTGCAACGCTCAAGTCCCGTTTCAGGTTAGGAAACTCTCAAAAATGCCCAATAAGTTTTGGTCGGATGTCAATAGCTTTGCCAAGGTTATTCCTGGTTATGCTAAAGTCGAAGGCATGGTAGATGAGCATCTACGTGCCCATGTTCAGCCCATACGCGGTTCCATATTTGACGAAGAGATGGTCATGACATCGAATACCTATCAACTCCCTTTAACGTTTGAACAAATAGTCATTTTAGTTCAACAACTGAAGGACGAGAAGATTTCTTGAGAGTTGTCAAATCCCATAGTCACTTTGTCAAGGTGGAATCTCAAGTTGAAATTTGTCGAGATGTCGATGACAATAAATTTTTAGAATTAGCGATTGATTCTAGCACCGTATTTCTGATTACTGGAGATCGAGATTTATTATCCTTAAAAGCTCAGATTGAATATCAAGAAATAATTGTTACTCCTAGAGATTTTTTGGAGATGATGGCGATGAGGGGCCGAAAAATGTACCCATACAGAGCTACGCGCTGCTATGAGGTGCATTGTTGATCATAGATGTGAGTTGTCATTGCGACCGCAGGGAAGCAATCGCCAAGATTGGGGGATTTTGCGATTGCTTCATTCCACTTCGTTCCATTCGCAATGACTGATCTCAATGAGACTGTATTCCGTTACAGCGCTTTGCGCTGTATCTTAGAGCTGCTCTGAATTGTATTGTGATTGTATTGGCTCGACAAGCTTAAGAGCGTAGGGTGGGCAAGGTGTAGTGTAGAAATTGAGGTTTTCACCAAGATGCTTGCCTACACCTACAGCTAAAAAACTTGGCTTAAACGCTTCAGAATGGCTAGAACTTCATACAGTTCATTGTCGGGATTAATTAAGGAGAACAGTCTAGATGTTCTGTATTGGACTGTGGGAGTATGAGAGGCTTTGAGAAAGAGAAATTCATTGCCATTGGTAATCATGCCAAATGTGGGGTGTTGCAGTTCCGGGTTGCCTAACAGATAGCTTAAGGTTTGAGGAATGGCACGGGTAACGGCAAAATCACTGCGTTTGGATTCAATTACAACGAGCCACAATCGGTTTTTAACGACGAGGATATCGATTCTGCCTCGAACGATCCTTCCTTCGTCTTCTAGCTCAATTTCGATGCTGGTTTCTGTTTCGATGCGAAAAGGACGACGGTAAAATCCAGCACAATCGAGCAAGGGAGCGAGGATGACCATTTTAACGGTGTTTTCCAGTAACGGGGGGTCGTCCATCAAGTCTTGAAAATTGGCTTTCACGCGATCGAGCGTTTGTTGTTCAATCTCCGTTAAAGAAGGAAGGGGTTCTGACCATTCGGTAAAAAATTCGCTATCTTTAGCGACTTGCAGTCCCAAGGTTTGTTTGAGATTTCCCAGGGTAATGTTTTGTGCAGAAAGAGTTTGAGCCATAATCAGTCATGAATAATGAGTCATTTGACTTACTCAGTGATGACACGCCAAATCGTATTACGAGAACTAATATTTTGGAGTTTAAACAAAACTATTATAATACCGTATTTTCGAGATATATTGGAAAAATACACAAAAAATCAAGATAAAACCTCGATGTATATCAACCCATTTATATGGAGGGGGGAAAATCCGTGGTAGCACAAGTCGAAAATCCAACGTATGAGAGCCAAACCCAGGCGATCGCCAAACAACTTCTCGCAGCGCAAGGGGAAAAACGCTCCATCTTTGCCCAGATGCGAGACCAAATGCGCTGGGATGATAAGCTTCTAGACTGGGCCATGAGTAACCCAGGGCTGCGGGTGCAATTGTTCCGGTTTATTGATTGTTTACCTGCATTGCGCTCTAAGGCAGAAGTGGCGCGGCATTTGCAGGAATATATGACAACTGAGGCGGTCGAATTACCTGGCGCATTGAAGGGGATTCTTAATTTTACCAATGCTGATTCGATGCCGGGACAAGTGGCAGCAACAACTGTATCGACTGCGGTAGAAACCTTGGCGCGGAAATACATTGCTGGGGAAACTGCGGGGCAGGTGCTGAAAACTGTAGAAAATCTTCGCAAAGAGAAGATGGCATTTACCCTAGATTTACTGGGGGAAGCGGTGATTACGGAAACGGAAGCCAAAGCCTATCTGCAAGGCTATATCGATCTGATCGATCGCCTCACGGAAGCTGCGGCACGCTGGAAAACAATCCCCGAAATTGATGCAGCAGATGGGGAACCCTTGCCCAAGGTGCAAGTTTCCGTGAAGCTGACAGCGTTTTATTCTCAGTTCGATCCCTTGGATGCTGAGGGGTCTAAGCAACGGGTTATGGAGCGTATTCGCACCCTCCTGCGCCATGCCCAAGAAAAGGAGGCTGCTATCCATTTCGATATGGAGCAGTATGTCTATAAAGATATTACCCTGGCGATTCTTAAGGAACTGTTACTCGAAGAGGAATTTAAAACCCGTACTGATATTGGGGTAACGCTGCAAGCCTATTTGCGCGAGTCAGAAGCTGACTTAAATGGCTTAATTGCTTGGGCAAAAGAGCGCGGAAATCCGATTACCATTCGCTTGGTGAAAGGGGCATATTGGGATCAGGAAACCATTCAAGCGGTGCAACATAACTGGCCGCAACCCGTGTTTGATGATAAAGTTGCTACCGATGCTAACTTTGAATTGCTCACGCGCCTGCTGTTGGAAAACCATGAAGTTCTCAACGCTGCCATTGGTTCCCATAATGTGCGATCGCAAGCTAGGGCGATCGCCATTGCCGAAACCCTGAACATTCCTCGCCGTCGCATTGAATACCAAGTGCTGTATGGAATGGGCGATCGCCTCGCTAAAGCAATGGTTAACCGAGGGTTGCGAGTGCGGATGTATGCTCCCTACGGCAGTCTCCTCCCCGGTATGGCGTATTTGATTCGCCGCTTACTGGAAAATACCGCAAACAGTTCCTTCTTACGGCAAAGTCAAGAAGACCGCCCCATTGAAGAATTAATCGCGCCTCCAGTGGTTCAAACTACGGGATCTCGACCCCAGAAAACCACAGTGTTTAAGAATGCGGCAGATACGGACTACGCCCAAGTTGCTAACCGGGAACGGGCACAAGCCGCTTTAAACACGGTACGTCCGCAGCTCGGAAAAACCATTCTGCCTTATATTAATGGCGAGTTTGTCCAAACAGCAGAGAGTGTTAATTCTGTCAATCCCTCTGACCCCACGGAGTTAGTGGCCAAAATTGGTTTGGCTTCCGTGGAACAAGCCGAAGCAGCACTTAATGCCGCTAAAGCAGCGTTTCCCGGTTGGAAAGCGACTCCCGCAGCAGAACGGGCGCGAATTCTGCGAAAAGCAGCCGATCTGATGGAAGAGCGCCGCGCAGAACTGTCGGTTTGGGTGATGCTGGAAGTGGGAAAAGCGCTGCAACAGGTGGATGCAGAGGTTTCCGAGGCGATCGATTTTTGTCGCTATTATGCTGATGAAATGGAACGGCTCGATCGCGGCCATAATTATGATATTGCTGGGGAAAATAACCGCCTGACGTATCAACCGCGAGGCATCGCCCTAGTGATTTCCCCCTGGAATTTCCCGATCGCCATTACCACAGGGATGACAGTAGCAGCGCTGGTAACGGGTAACTGCGTGATTCTCAAGCCTGCGGAGGTGAGTAGCGCGATCGCCGCCCAACTGATGGAAGCTCTAATTGAAGCCGGAATTCCCAAAGGAGTATTTCAATTTTTACCTGCCAAAGGCTCAACGGTTGGGGCACATTTGGTCAAACACAAGGATGTGCATATGATTGCCTTTACCGGTTCCCAGGAAGTCGGCTGTCAAATCTATGCCGATGCTGCCCTTCTGCAACCGGGACAAAAACACATGAAGCGTGTGATTGCCGAGATGGGCGGTAAGAATGCCGTTATTGTCGATGAGAGTTGTGATTTAGACCAAGCCGTGCAAGGGGTAGTGGATTCTGCCTTTGGCTATAGCGGTCAAAAATGTTCGGCTTGTTCGCGGGCGATCGTTCTGGAACCGGTGTATGATACCTTCTTAGAGCGGTTTGTAGAAGCGACCAAATCCTTGAATGTAGGGCCAGCCCACTATCCGGGTACGAAGGTGGGCCCCGTAGTCGATGAAACCTTGATGAAGCGGATTCAGGAATATATTGCCATTGGCAAACAAGAAGCCAAAGTTGCCCTAGAAATGCTCGCGCCCAATGTTTCCAATGCCAAAGAGGGCTATTATGTCGGCCCCACGATCTTCCAGGATGTGTCCCCGACGGCTAGAATTGCCCAGGAAGAGATTTTTGGCCCCGTAGTTGCGGTGATTAAGGCTAAAACCTTCCAGGACGCTCTAGACATTGCCAATAATACCAATTTTGCCCTTACGGGAGGTCTCTATTCCCGTACGCCAAGCCATATTGACCAAGCCATGGCCGAGTTTGAAGTGGGCAACTTGTATATTAACCGCAATACGACCGGGGCGATCGTTTCCCGGCAACCCTTTGGCGGCTTCAAGCTCTCCGGAGTCGGTTCTAAAGCGGGTGGGCCGGATTACCTCATCCAGTTCTTAGAACCCCGCGCAATTACGGAAAACGTGCAACGTCAAGGGTTCGCCCCCATCGAAGGAAACGAGTAGGTTGAGTTAGGGACAAGAAACCGGGTTTCCGATCTGCCAGAGGTGGAAAGAAACCCAGTTTCTGTCTTGATCTTTTTATTCACTCAAAGGCAAGTATTCAATTCGATCTTGGTATTCTCCAACAAAAGAAACTCCCGAAATCAGAATTAGCTCTGTAAGAGTTTCACCAATACAGCGCTTCGCTTATATGGATTCGTTGTGTAAGTCCTATTATATTGATGACCTTATAAATACTGAATCATAATATCTTTGTAATGTTAATTTATATTAACAAAAATCAATATCGTTTGTTTTGACCATAAAATTCCAACCAACAACCCCAATTAATAGGAGTAATTGAGTCATGTTGTCGCCATTTATACAACGAAAACTTGCTTTGGCATTTTATAAATACGATCAATCAAAAAATGGACTGTTGGAGAAAGAAGACTTACTTCTAGTGGGTCAAAAAATCGCTGATTCTTGTGGTTTGAAAGAAGGCGATCAGAAATATCAGCAAATTATGGAGACCTATGCCAAGGCTTGGGATAATTATTTAGCTACTGCTGACCAAGATGGAGATGGAAAAGTAAGTCTGGTTGAATTTTTGGAAGCTCGTAACAAAATGGATTCTAGTCAAATCGCCAAAACCAAAGAAGTAAACAAACTGATGTTTGATTGCTTAGATGTAGATGGAGATGGCACGATTAGCTTCAAAGAATATGAGGCATTTTTGAAGGCTCTTGGAGAAACTAACGAAGATAACATTAAACATGCTTTTGAAATTCTTGATATAAACAAAGATGGTTCTATATCACGAGATGAATATGCCAAAATGCGTAGTGATTATGGATCTTCAGAAGATCCCGAAGATCCATCCAGGTTTTTTTTGGGAACCTTCTAATACGGTACATGCATAATCAGTCATCAATAACCAGTAATAGCAAATCTATTGCTGGTTATACGATCTCAATTTTATGATGAATTTGAGTGATATCCCTTCTAAACCTTCCCTCGTCTATGGAGAGTCTCTCAATCTGTCAGAGGGCAGTCCAAAGATACTGGGAGAAATTTTACAAGCAGCAGCAAATACAGAGCAAAGAATAGTTTATCTACAGCCAGATGGCTCGTATAAATTTCAATCCTACCAAGACTTATGTTTAGAAGCGCAACGTATTTTATCCGGTCTCAGAAAACTAGGATTGCAACCTCAAGATAAAGTAGCTCTTCAAATAGAGTCTTATCGAGACTCCATTGCTGCTTTCTGGGGGTGCATACTTGGTGGCTTTGTCCCTGTTCCTATCAGCAAGCCCGTTAATATTAACAATATAGCACAACAAACTGGCACAACTACTCGGAAACTTTGCCATACATTGCAGATTTTGGAACAACCATTATTGCTGACAGATGCTAGTTTTGCGGCTGAGATTCAGAATATACCTGAGTTGGCGGAGATAGGAAGGCTTCAGGTACAAACAGTTGAGGAATTTTATGAGTATGAACCAGACAGCAACTGGTATCAGAGCAAACCAGAGAATGTTGCAGTTCTTATGCTTACCTCTGGTAGCACAGGAATACCCAAAGGGGTTGTTCTAAATCACCGAAATCTATTGAGTCAAACGATGGGTTCAGTGCAAATGAATGGTTTTACCCGAAACGATATTACCTTGAACTGGGTTCCTATCGATCATGTTGCAGGGCTGATATATTTCCACATTCGGGATGTTTATTTAGGATGTCAGCAAATTCATCTTCCATTACCATTATTTCTACAAGAACCGCTTGTATGGTTGGACTCTATCGATCGCTTTAAAGTTAACATTACTTTTGGCCCTAATTTTGCCTATAGCTTAATTAACGATCGCGCTAACGACATCGCACAACGGCAATGGAATTTATCTTCCATGAAATGTTTCTTGAATGGAGCTGAAGCCATTGTAGCCAAAACAGCGCGGCGCTTCTTGCAGCTATTGACTCCTCACGGACTCGCTCCGACAGCAATGCGTCCTTCTTGGGGAATGGCGGAAGTTTCTTCTGGTGTAACGTTTAGCGATCGCTTTTCCCTCTGTTCAACTACAGATGATGACTCGTTTGTGGAGGTAGGAGCGCCCATTCCTGGAGTCGATCTGCGAATTGTCAACAACCAAAACCAGGTTGTTGAGGAGGGAGAAATTGGCGCATTGCAGGTCAATGGGTTAACCCTGACTTCTGGCTATTATCAGAATCAGGAAGCTAACCAAACGTCTTTCACTGAGGATGGATGGTTCAATACGGGAGATTTGGGGTTTCTTAAGGATGGAAATCTAACGATTACCGGGCGACAGAAAGATGTCATTATTATTTACGCTGAAAACTACTATAGCCACGATATTGAAGCCGTCGTCGAAGAAGTCCAAGGAGTCGAAATCTCTTATACGGCTGCCTGTGCAGTGAGGGAAAAGGGCAGCAATACCGATAAATTGGCGGTATTTTTTAGTCCTATTGACAATGACGATCGATTTTTAAAGACACTGCTGACAGCCATTAGGGAAAAAATTGAACAAAAGATTGGCTTGACTCCAGATTATCTGATTCCGGTGGCCAAAGAGACAATTCCCAAAACAGCGATCGGCAAAATTCAGCGTCAAGAACTCAAGAAAAGATTTGAAACGGGACTCAAATATGGCTTCAACCCCTAATTTTTAATGGTTAATTGCTGAAGCGATTTCTAGAAGGAAAATCGAGTTTTTTGCAAAATTCCCAATTTCAAATCCTCAATCGACAAAAATTTTGCCTCAAACAAGGCTAACATATCTTTAGGCTTAGGATTACCACGGGATTCTCCCCTCATTCCCATGGCAATTAGTAAAGCACAATAGCCTTGAGTTTTACGACACTGATCGTCCCAGTTTTGCCGATTTTTCTGGTATGTAGAAGTGACTTCAAATTCATCAAACAAGTATAAGTCTCCATCTCCGGTTTGAATAATTCCCAGATCAAATGTTGTTTCTGTATAGGGATCTTCTCCCACATGAAATCCAATTCCCTCCAATCCATCAAAAGCTTCTAAATCTCGGATTAAGGTCTTGGCATTCCGTTTACTGGTTTGAACGATCGCCACCGGTAATCCAGCTCCAACTCCTCGGATATGGTCTGGTGCAGTCGGGTAAAATTGAACCTGTTCGCGAATCTGTTCCCAAGTTGCCCAACTGAGAATATCGAGGCGACAGAGGGCATTGTCAGGAATCAAATCATAGTGGAGAAAGGGGCCATCGAGATCTTCCTCCTCTTCTTCATCTTCTTCTAAATCATTCATCATGGCATCAAGTTCTAGGGAAACTTCTGGCAGGGTTTCTACTTTAACCAAAAGGGAAGATTTTGATTCTTCAGCCGTTTTGGGCAAAGAAATACGGTAGCGTTGGCTAAGGCTTTCAAAGGACTCTGTATCGAGAGAGTTACGAGTGGATTTGAAAAATCGATGTAACGCTTCTAACGCTACCATCATGGCTACTGGTTCTCGATCGTATAAGGTAGTGCGTAAGCCTTCGAGGGGATGAATTACGCCGAAAGAGGCTTCAATTTCTGACCAAGGGAGCAGCTCAAGGATACATTCTTCTTCAGCTAGATCGCTTAAAGGAGAATCGGGTTTTAGCTCGAAGGTCAGAAAAAAACAGTCCTGATGGAAGAGGGCACTTTCAATATCTTCCATGGTGGTATGGTCGAGCAAGGCTTGACGAAATTGTTTGAGAGAGTCTAGGGAACGGTAGAGCAAAATTCCATATTCTTCACCGAGCATTCCTAGAATAGAGACATAAAATTTCTCAATGTCCCATTGATTTAATTGCACGGAAATAATTTGATGTTCAGCTAGATTTTGCCACGGTTGAACTTGCCAAATTTTTTCAGCACTTTTAGATAGGAATGTGAGATATTTGGGCGCAACATGAGGAGTTTGTTGGATTACTTCTTCGGCCATTTGTTGAAAGAGATGCTCGATGAGGGGTAACTGGGGCCGATATTCAATATCAATGTCTAGGTCTTGTAATACCCCTCGCAGATAAAATTGAATTTCGCGATCGCACACTACAATTTTTTTGGGCCGACTTGGTTGACTTGGAGCAGGCGGCGCTTCCATTGCCTTGAGGAGCGCTCGGACAAGGGCCTCCGGGCCAGTTTGAGGATTCACCATTTCCATCGATCGCACCACCCCTTCTGAGCCATCTACCCATAAAATACATTCAGGCTGAAATCCTTCCTTTAGGGAGATCGGTATGATTCTTCGGTCTGCTTCCCAAATACTCTCTCCTGGTTGAGGTAGCTGTTGAAGACGGCGACAGGTGGAGGGGGTTAGGGTGATCATAGGATTGTGTCTAGCAATAGTATCAGTTCCAGGGTCTACATGGACTCTAGATCCTGATTTTAATCGCGATCGCGTGGCTCCTGGCCATTAAGTTTATGATTACCAGTGTAGCTTTCTCTGCTGCAAGGGGAGTTGACTCGATACAATAAGGATTAAGTTAAGGATTAAGTTGACATCAGGAGTTCAGGTATACAGCTATGACCCAAACTATGGAGAGTTCTAAACGCGGCATCATGATGACCGATGCTGCTCTCGAGCAGGTGCAATCTTTACGAGAAAAGCAAGGCAACGATCTCTGCTTGCGTGTGGGGGTTCGCCAAGGGGGATGCTCCGGTCTGTCTTATACGATGGATTTTGAAACCGTCGATCGGATTAAAGACAATGATGAGGTCTTTGATTATGATGGCTTTAAGGTGATTTGCGATCCCAAGAGTATGCTCTATCTCTATGGATTGGTTCTCGATTACAGTAATGCTCTGATTGGGGGCGGGTTTCAGTTTACCAATCCCAATGCCACTCAATCCTGTGGTTGTGGTAGCTCTTTTTCTGCCTAGAGTTTAAGTGCCCATTTTCTGTTAAACTGTGTGGTTGGTCAAATTCAGGTGCAGTTAAGCCTGAATTTGACCCAATTAATGTTTTGCACCTAAGCCGGTTATGACTCAGACAGCAGAAGACTTGTTTAATGAAGGGATTGAACGCTACAAAAAGGGAGAAAGTCCCGCCACGTTGATTCCCTTATTTAAGGATATTTGCGATCGCTCCCCCAAACAAAGTACCGCCTGGACTTGTTTGGCTTGGTTATACTTACTCGAAGATAAACCCAAATCGGCTTATAAAGCAGCTCAAAAAGCGGTTAAACTCAATCCTGAAGACCCCCAAGCGAGGGTAAATATGGCAGCCGCGATGCTGGAAACGAATAAAAGTGGAGTCCGCGAACATATTGATATAGCCCAGCGTTTGATTATGGCAGTCTCGGAATATCGCCAGGAAATTGAAGAGAATTGTAAAGAAGGATTAAGTAGAAAACCCGACTGGCAAAACCTCCAGAGAATATATGATTGGCTATTTTTGAGTTAAATCAAGGCTTGTGGGATTTATCAACGGCAATGATTAGGTAATTATTCTGATTGAATAATCGTATAAAACTTCATGATTATATACAGAATTTAACCCAATTTCCCGATTTCTAATGATAAGATTTGATGAACTCAGACATAAGGTTAATATATAAACCAGTCTGAGGGCATATATTTTTTAACATGAAGTCAATTAAGAAAGGAGTCAGGATATTATGCCAGTTGATAGTAAAGTAGCCATTAAACCCGAAACCCGTAACCACAAAGGGTTCTTTGTCCAAGAAGCTGAATATAAGCTGATGGGAATTGCTGATTCTGGATGGGCACTTATTTGTCTGGATGATGCCGTTTGTCATTATGTTGACCCCGATGATTTACAAGCCCTCATCGATGCGAATGGTGGATTAGAATAAGCTCATTCTCTGTTTTGTGAGTATCGAATAGTCAGGATGACTGTACTGCTGAATGAGTGCAGTCTATTTTTTTGTTTCTCGTGGTTTCAAAACTGCTGATTTCCACTGCTGGTTGAGCGGAGTCGAAACCAGCAGTGGAAACCAGCAGCAGAAGCGATCGAGTACGATCCTAACTCTCCCTTTCGTTCTCGATCGCCAAATTCTGGTAATGCGAATCATTTTGACACTCAGCTAAAATATGGAGTCGATCCCAATCACTATTGATCAAAGCCATTTTTTTAGCTCGACTCCATCCCTGAACTTGCTTTTCTCGATAAAAAGCATCATCCACACGGTCATAATGTTGGGCATAGACAAGTTTTACAGGTAAACGCTTACTGGTATAGTTTGCCCCTAAACCATTTTCATGTTCCCAAAGACGCAGAGGTAAGTTGTTGGTACTTCCTGTGTAGAAAGAATGATCACAACATTCCAGAATATATACATAAGCCATAGATTTAGATAGTGGATAAAAGTTAAAAGTTCATGAGTTCCCTTCGACTCCGCTCAGGGAACTTGCCTGTCCAAATATATCAGGGTTATAGCTGCACTCCATAGAAGAGAGAAGCACAAGTAATAAAATCCAGAAGTGTTGAATCTGGATATAAAATTTTACATTTAACCGAACAAGGTTTCCAGAGAACTCTGTTTGGCCATCTGGGCGGAATTGGCGATTACAATGAGGTGGCCGTGACTTTCCTCCTGTACTCATGAGTGCGGAACATCCTTCCGAAAATCCTCCAGCAAAGACACCACCATCCAATCCCGAAAATCTTATCCAGAAAAGAACGGAAGAACTGGCTGTATTTGTGCGGTGGGTGGCAGAATTAATCCGTAACCGGAATTGGTTTACTCTGCTTCTGTTAGCTGAGGTGGTACTGCTCGCCTTTTGCCGTCCGGAAGGGGTTGCCGCTACAGCACTGCAAGAGATTTTGATCCTTCCGGACTGGTATACCAATGCATTTTGGTTCGTTGTCAGTGTTATTCCTATCGCTGCGGTGGGAGTTGCTGTGGTGACGATGCCTCGCAGTTTACCGCAACAAGAGAGCGAGGAAGCTGGTGCGGAACATCGGGCGATTAAAGGGTTGCGTCCGTTTACTAAAGAGGATGCGGAAATCTTTCGCCGGTTGGAGCGCGAGCAGGACTTAAAGCGATGTTGCGAAGCATTGGAGAGCCAGAGCTTTCGGTTTGGGCATTTGGTGGGAGAGTCGGGATGCGGCAAAACCTCGTTTCTGCAAGCGGGATTGGTTCCGTTGTGGCAAGAGCGCGGTAAGCGAGCGGTATACGTGCGCTTCAGTAACCAAAATCCTTTGGAAGCTGTCCAGAAAGCGATCGTTAAGCAACTGTCATTAACCGCATCGCCGCCTGTTGCACCAGAACTGATCGCATTTATTGGCTTGCTCAAGCATGTGATGCAAGAGAACCAGACTCCTCTGGTTTTATTATTCGACCAGTTCGAGCAGTTTTTCGTGCAAGCGAAATCGGACGCAGAACGGAAACCGTTTCGGGAAGTTCTGGAAGTTTGGTATGCCAGAGAAGACTTGCACGGGATTAAGATTCTGTTTAGCGTGCGCGCCGACTTATCCTATCACTTGTATGAGATTGAGGAATGGTTGAATTATGCGCCCAGTCCCCTAGAGGTCTCGCGGTTGCGCTGTTTTCAACCGAAAGAAGCTGCACGAGTGCTATCGGTGATTGCGGAAACGGAAAAGTTAGCTTTTGACCGTCTGTTTGTGGAGCGGTTGATGGCGGAGGAGTTGGGCAACCGCGATAATGGCTTAATTTCTCCGGTGGATTTGCAGATCTTGGCATCAATGTTAAATCGGGAAAGCGTTGCCGAGCTGCGGGGGTTTAACGAGCGAACGTTGCAGAAGTTGGGCGGGATTGAGGGCTTGTTGCGGCGCTATTTAGAGGAGGTTATTGCCAGCAAAACTACGGCACGCCAACGGGAAATTTTGGTGAAAGTCTTGTTAGCGCTGACGGATATGGAGCGACAAGTGCGCGGCGAGGTGCTAACCATTGCCCAATTGCAGCAGAAACTAAAAGATACGGCAAAACCGAGGGAAGTTTACAACGCAACGATTTGGTTAGCGCGAGGCGAGGTGCGCTTGCTTTCTCCGGTGGAGCAAGAGGGAAGTCAGGGCTACGAGTTGGCCCACGAGCGCACGATTCCGGCTTTGTTGCAACTGTCGGGAACACAGCTCACGGAAGCTGATAAAGCCAATCGCTTATTGGATAAGCGGGTGAATGAATGGTTGGGAAGCAGTCGCCATCCTCGCTATTTATTCGATATTGGAGAGTTATTTCTGTTGCGGCGACAGAAGGCTTATTTGATTTGGGGCGCGAAACAACGAGCCAAAGGGAAGCTGATTGGTAAAAGCTGGCAACGGTTGTATCGCTGGATGGCAGTGGTTATCTTAGCTGGGGTATTGGCTCTGGGAACTTGGAGTGGATTGGAATACACGAAAGCCGGACAACTTTGGCAGATGCGGCGAGATATTGTTTGGTATAGCCGAGGTAGCGATCGTAAGACAGCAATGGCGGCTGGGGCATTGGCAGCAAATGGGCACTTTCGACAAGCATTGCAACTGGCTGAGGCGATCGATAATTCTGAAGCCAAAGCCGATGCCTTAAGGGCGATCGCCCAAGCTACTGGAAACCTAGAAAAAACAGACGAAGCCGTCGCCCTACTCACACAAGCCTTTGCTGCTGCCGAGACTCTCGATGATTCTTTCTACAAAGCCGATGCCTTGAGTGCGATCGCCTACGCTACTGGAAACCTAGAAAAAACAGACGAAGCCGTT